>NZ_JBFUFC010000014.1:0-35515 GCF_056403635.1 Microbacterium sp. P2_F9
GTGGTGCACGGCTCGGCGCCGTTCGCTGCGGCCGGCACATCGTCGGGGAACTCGATGAACGCAGGGGCGGGCTCGGAGCCCAGTGGCGTCCGGGCGGGCTCGTCGGCGCTCGCGAACGACGTGACGATGGCCGTGCCGACGGTGCCGATCGCGGCGACCAGGATCACGATGCTCGCGCCGCTCACCCAGATCACGAAGCGTCGCTGCTTCGCCTGACGCAGGCGTCGGCGCTCTTCGATCGCGGACGGCTGCGGTTCGGTGATGCCGCGCTGCGGGCCGCTCATCGGCGTCGACCGATCAGGGCGGAGCGCTCGGCCGCGTGAAGCGGAACGGCGCGAATGTCGAGGGCGAGCTCAGGCATGTCAATAGTCCTCAGGGCGGGGGGCAACCTGAAGCGGGTCGGGTGGGCCCGCAAGCATACACGGGCTCGGGCGCCCGTCCGCCCCCAGACTAGACCGCGATCCTGAGTGCGCGCCAAGGGGGTTTTCGGTCAGGTGGCGGTGTTGAGCATCCCGATGATGACGGCCGTCCACCATGCCGCCTGCGACACGAGGGCGCTCCACACGCACCACAGCTGCACCCGCCGGGGGATGCGCCGGAACGGGATCGCACCGGGCAGGCGCGCGAGATCGGCCGTGAGCCGTGTCATCGCCACCCCGTTCATCGCCACCACGAGCACCGCGGTCATCTTCACCGCGGTGAGCGGCACGGCGAGGTCCGGTTCGAGGAACGCGCCGCTGAAGAACAGGCCGAGGATGCCGAACCAGGCCAGCGCCGAGACCGACTGCTCGGTGTGCCGCAGGTCGGCGAGCGTGCGGCGCCCGATCATCCAGAGCAGCCCGTTGAACTCGAGGAACACGGCGGCGCCGAGGCCCACGATGATCGACGCGAGGTGCACGAAGAGCATCGAGAAGTGTAGCCAATCCGCGGGGACCACGGCCGCGCCCACCCAGAGCGACAGGGAGAGCGACAGCATGACTCCCCAGTACGCCAGGGCGCGCCGGTGCCGGGCCTCCCGGCGGCGCTCGGTCAGGGGCATCGACACAGGGCGGACTCGGGCCTTTCACTCGCAGCGGCCGCGATCGGCCCTCGTGCGAGGGTAGTCGAATTCGATCCGGGCCCGATCCGGCTAGACGATGCGGGTGTGCTTCGGCAGCTTCACGAACAGCAGCAGGACGAGACCGACGACCAGCACGATCGTGATGCCGATGATGCCCCAGTAGGTGGCGCCGAACCACAGGATGAACAGCGACCACAGCAGCGGCGAGAGGAAGCTCATCACGCGGCCGGTCGTCGCGTAGAGCCCGAAGATCTCTCCCTGCATGCCCAGGGGAGTCACCCGGGCCAGCAGCGACCGGCTCGACGCCTGAGCGGGCCCGACAGCCGCGGAGAGGATGATTCCGCCGATCCAGAAGATCGTCTTGCCCTGCTCGCGGAAGAAGAAGACGAAGAGGCAGCTCACGATCAGGATCGTCAGCGCGGTCACGATCACCGCGCGGGCGCCGAACCGGTCGTCCAACCGCCCCGCGACGATCGTGGACACGCCCGCGACCAGGTTGAGGGCGATGCCGAAGATGATCACCTCGGTGGGGCTGAACCCGAACGCGACAGCGGCGAGCACGCCGCCGAACGCGAAGACGCCGGCGAGCCCGTCGCGGTACACGGCGCTCGCGATCAGGAACCAGAAGGTCGGACGGTGGTTGCGGAACAGCGCCGCGATGTCGCGGACGAGCCTGCCGTAGCTGGCGAAGAAGCCGACCTTCGCGCGGTCCGTGCGGGCCGGCGCCTCGGGGACGTTCAGCACGAACGGGATCGCGAACACGACGGTCCACACCGCGCATCCCACGGCGATCAGGCGGTAGGCGAGCCCGTCGGACACATCGAGTCCGAACCAATCGAACTGGTTGAGCACGACGACCAGCACGAGCGCGAGGATGCCGCCGATGTAGCCGAGTCCCCAGCCGAGGCCGCTGACCCGGCCGACCGTGCGGGGAGTCGACACCTCCACGAGCATCGCGTTGTAGTTCACGCCGGCGATCTCGCTCGTCACCGCGCCGAGCGCCATGGCCACCGCGCCGAACCAGAAGAACATCGGATCGGAGGAGACGAAGAACAGCGAGAACTGGATGAGCGCCAGCACCGCGGTCGCCCCGACGACCCAGCGCTTCTTGTTGCCCGCGACATCGGCGCGCTGCCCGAGCACCGGTGCCAGCACCAGGATGAGGATGCCCGCGAGGAACGTCGCCCAGCCGTACCACTCCGACAGATCCGCCAGGCCGCCGCAGTACGCCGTTGCGGCATCGGCGCCGCCGGAGCAGACCAGCGAGTCGTCGGCGTTCTGCGCCGCGACATCCGCCGGCAGGAAGTTCGCCGACACGAGATAGAGCGGCACGAACACGAAGGTGAGCAGCACCGAGTTGAACGGCTGCGTCGCCCAGTCCCACATCGCCCACGACACGACCTGCTTGCGCGGGATGACGCGGTCGGGGTCGGGATCGGGGTTCACCGCCATCGCGGCGGTGGACAGATTGGGGGATGCCACGCGCGGGGCGGCGGGGTCGGGCTCGCTCATGTCGGTCACGCTAGGGCCCTTCCGTGAACGGCGAGTGGCGCCGCGCCCGTGCCGCGACTCAGCGGCGCGCTCAGGCTATGCGAGCCGGCCCGCTCCACGCCACAACGGCTCGGATGACCCGCGCCGCTCGAGGTGCATGATGGTCGCATGCCAGTCCACGTCGAACGTGTCGTGCTTCCGGGAATCGGCGTTCGCCACGACATCCTCACCGTCGACGGCCGCCGCCTCTCGGTCGTCAGCTTCCGCGATGGGGGGCGCGAACTCGCCCTGAGCGACGAAGACGACCCGGATCGCGCGGACGAGACCATCACGCTGACGGATGACGAGGCCACGGCGCTCTCCGAAGTGCTGGGCGGCACTCTCCTGCTGACTCAGCTCGCCGGGCTGCGCGGTCAGATCGCGGGGCTGCATATGGAGCAGATTCCGGTGCGGGCGGACTCGCCGTATGTGGGTCGCACCCTCGGGGACACCAAGGCGCGCACCCTCACCCGCTGCTCCGTCGTCGCGATCATCCGGGATACCGGTGTGCTGCCTGCGCCGGTGCCGTCCGACCGGCTCGCCAGCGGCGACAGTCTCGTCGCCCTGGGCACCCGCGAAGGGCTCGACAAGCTCGTCCGCATCATCGCGGGCGGCTGAGCAGCCCGATGACCCACGACGCGCTCGTCCTCATCGAGATCGGCGCGCTCCTGTTGGGCATCGGCCTTCTTGGGCGACTCGCCGCGCGCATCGGCATCTCTCCCATCCCGCTCATCCTGCTCGGCGGCCTCGCCTTCGGTGAGGGCGGGTTCTTCCCGATCGCCGCGAGCGACGAGTTCATCGAGATCGGCGCTGAGATCGGCGTCATCCTGCTGATGGTGATGCTGGGCCTCGAGTACAGCGCCGTGGAGCTCGTGGGCACGCTCAAGACCTCGCGATTCGCGGGCGCCGTCGACATGGTGCTCAACGCGGCGCCGGGAGCGATCGTCGGCTTCCTGCTCGGCTGGGGTCCCATCGGAGCAGTCGCGCTCGCGGGTGTCACCTGGGTCTCCTCCTCCGGTGTGATCGCGAAAGTGCTGCAGGAGCTCGGCCGCCTGACCAACCGCGAGACTCCCGTCGTGCTCTCCGTGCTCGTCATCGAAGACCTCGCCATGGCGTTCTACCTGCCGGTCCTCACCGCCCTGCTGATCGGCGCCGATCTGGGTGCCGGCATCGTCAGCGTGGCGCTCGCGCTCGCGTCGGTCCTCGTCATCCTCTACATCGCGCTGCGCCACGGCGCGATCGTCTCGAAGCTCGTGTGGTCCCGGAATGCCGAGGTGCTCCTCCTGTCGGTGCTCGGGCTGACGCTCCTCGTCGCCGGCCTCGCGGCGCAGGTGCAGGTTTCGGCCGCCGTCGGCGCGTTCCTCGTCGGCATCGCGATCTCGGGGCCGGCCGCCGAGCACTCGACGCGGGTGCTGACTCCGCTGCGCGACCTGTTCGCGTCAGTGTTCTTCCTGTTCTTCGGCCTCTCCACCGATCCGAGCGATCTCGTCCCGATGCTCGTCCCGGCGATCGTCCTCGCCGTCGTCACGATGGCGACGAAGGTGCTGACGGGCTACGTCGCGGCACGACGTGCCGGCATCGGCGAAGCCGGCCGATGGCGCGCCGGCTTCGTGCTGACGCCGCGCGGCGAGTTCTCGATCGTGATCGCCGGCCTCGCCGTCGGGTCGGGGGTCGACCGCTCGCTCGCGGCGCTCGCTACGGCATACGTCCTGATCACGATCGTGGTCGGTCCGATCCTCGCCCGCGTCCCCGAGACGCGCAGGTTCACGCGCTGGACCAAGCGCCGCCAGGCCGACCGCCGCGCCCGCCAGGCTGCCGCGAGCGGTCAGGTCTGACGGCAGGGCGACGGCTCAGGCGAGCAGGTCGGACTGCCGCCACTCGCGCTCGAGGATCGCGTAGACGCCGGTGTCGCTCCACTCGCCCTTGAGCCACATGTGCTCGAGGTGGCGGGCCTCGTAACGCATGCCCAGCCGCGTGCAGACGGCGACGGATGCCGCGTTCCGCGGGTCGAGCTCGGCGAAGACGCGATGCAGCCCGAGTTCGTCGAAGGCGAGGTCGAGCAGCAGCTCCGCGCTCTCCCGCGCGTAGCCCCTGCCCTGGAAGCGCGGTGCGACCAGCCACCCGATCTCTGCGGTGCGATCGTCGACCGAGGTGATGTTGAGGTACATCGTCCCGATCAGCGAGCCGGAGCCGTCGCGGGTGYGGATCGCCGGCTGGATGTAGTCGTCGACGTTCTCCAAGCGCGTCTTCGGCGCGTCACGGGCGAGCACCTCGGCGACCTTCTCGGCGCTGCGCGGCTCGTAGAGCAGGTAGCGGCACACCTCGGGGTCGGACTGGATCTCGTAGAGCGCGTCGAAGTCGTCGTCGCGCAGCAGGTCGAGGCGGACGTGGGATCCGTCGAGGGGGTGGAACTCCCAGGGGAGCGGCATGCCTCCATCATCCCGCGTCCGCGAGAGGATCGCTCGGCGAAAATCACTGCGGTCGCGCGGGTGCGCCGTCGGGAACCCGGCCGAGGGCTTCACGCGAGGGCCGGGTCGCCTCCTCGAGCAGTTCGAGGATGTGCCGGTACTCGCTGCCGGTCGCTCGGGTCATACCGAGCTCGCACGTGCGGTTGCACGACGCATGCGCATCGGCGCCGAGCGCCCGCACCTCCGCGGCCTCCGCCGCCGTAGCCGACGCGGTGAGTTCGGGGTGCAGCATCCCGCGGTCGCCAGCGAAGCCGCAGCATCCCCACGCGTCCGGCACCGATACCGTGCCCGCGACGGCGTCCGCGACGGTCTGCAGTGCGGGGCCCAGTCCCATCTGAGTCGAGGAGCAGGTGGGGTGCAGCACGAGCGAGCCGACCAGCGGCTCGATCGGGCCCAGCGCCGGCAGCACCTCGCGGGCGACGAAGGCGACGGCATCCTCCGTCCGCCATTCCAGTCCGCTGTCCTCGAAGATGTGCGCGAAGCCCTCGGTGCAGCTCGCTGCGTCACTGACGATCGGCAACGCTCCGTCGCGCGACGCCTCGCGCACGGCCTTGACGACCCGCGCGGCCATCACGTCCCGGCCTCCCGTGAATCCCTTCGACGTCCAAGGCGTGCTGCAGCACATCGCCTCGATGCCCTCGGGCACGATGACGCGCACCCCGGCGCGCTCGAGGAGCCGGGTGAAAGCCTCGGTCGCGCCGACGCCGTCGCCTGCGGCGCCGAACATGCTGTTGACGCACGCCGGCAGGTAGACCGCGACGGGGTCGGCGGCGCCCGCGCCGAGACTTCCCGTTCGAGACCTGCGCGCCGCGCCCCCGCCCGGGAGATCGGCGGAGTAGTCGGGCACCGTGTCGTCGCCGAGCACCGCGCGTCCGACGGTCGTGGCGGCCTTCACGAGGCCGACGGGCACGCGGTCGGCGGTTGAGAGGGCGACCGACCCGGCGCGCGTGACCGGGCCCCACGCCTTCGCCGCAGCCTTCCACGCGGTCGCGAGCACCGGGTTCGCGTCCTCGCGGCGCAGGCGTTTGACGAGCTGTCCCGTGTTGATGAGCACCGGGCAGGCCGTCACGCACATGCCGTCGACCGCGCACGTGTCGACGCCGGAGTAGTCGTAGTCGCTCTCGAGCTCCTTCGCGAGTGCGTGATCGCCGGATGCCTCGGCCCGCGCCATCGCGCGGCGCACGACGATGCGCTGCCGGGGCGTCAGGGTGAGGTCCTTCGAGGGACACACCGGCTCGCAGTAGCCGCATTCGACGCAGCGATCGGCCTCGATCTCGATGGGCTCGGCGTGCTTGAAGTCGCGCAGGTAAGCGGTGGGGTCGTCCTCGATGATGACCCCGGGGTTGAGGATGCCGGCCGGATCGCACAGCCGCTTGAGCTCGCGCATCACTTCATACAGCTCATCGCCGTATTGGCGCCGCACGAACGGCGCCATGACGCGACCCGTCCCGTGCTCCGCCTTGAGGTTGCCGCCCGCCGCCAGCACGAGGTCGACCAGCTGCTCGGTGAAGCCGGTGAACCGGCCCATCGACGCTTCGCCCTCGAAGCGGTCGGTGAGCATGAAGTGGATGTTGCCGTCCTTGGCATGGCCGAAGATCACGCTGTCGCGGTACGCGTACCGCTCGAAGAGCCCCTGCAGCGACTCACATGTCGGCGCGAGGGCGGGCAGCGGCACGACGATGTCCTCGAGCAGGGCGGTCGTGCCGGAGGGCCTGGCGCCCGCGACCGAGGTGTACAGACCCTTGCGCAGCTTCCACGCGAGCGCGCGCTCCTTCGCGTCGGTCGACAGGGCGGCGGGGCTCCGCAGCGGCAGCCCCGCGAGCGTCCGGGCGCCGCGGGCGGCCAGGTCGGCCAGCTCCTCGGGGCCGGCGGCCTGGTATTCGATCAGCAGGGCCGCTTCGCTCGTGACGTCGAAGCCGAGGATCTGCGGCGGGGCGTCGGCGAACGACTGGCCGACGCGCAGGCTGGTCGCGTCCATGAGCTCGAGGGTCGCAGCGCCGGTCGACACCAGCTCGGGCAGGGCGCGGGTTGCGGCGTCGAGCGTCGGGAACACGGCGAGCGCGGTGGTGACCTCGCGCATGATCGGCACCGTGCGGTAGGTCGCCTCGGCGACGAAGGCGAGCGTGCCCTCGCTGCCGATGATGAGGTGCACGAGCAGCTGCACGGGCGACTCGAAATCGAGGAACGCGTTGACGCCGTAGCCCATCGTGTTCTTCATTGCGAACTGCCGCTCGATGATCGCGACCGAGTCAGGGTTCTCTCGGACGCGCCGCGCGAGGCGCAGGAGTCCGTCGAACAGCTCAGGCTCGCGCTCTTTGAGGCGGGCGTCGGCGGTGGGATCGGCGCTGTCGACGATGGTTCCCGACGGCAGAACGAACACCATCGATTCGAGCGTGCGGTAGGTGTTCTCGATGATGCCGCACGCCATGCCGCTCGAGTTGTTCGCCACGACGCCGCCGATCGTGCAGGCCGCCTCGCTCGCAGGATCGGGGCCGAGACGGAAGCCGTGCCGCAGCAGGCGCAGATTGACCTGCCGCACCGTCGCCCCTGGCTGCACCCGCACGCGAGCGCCGCCGTCGAGCACCTCGATGCGCCGGAACGCCTGACGGGTGTCGACGAGGAGGTCGTCTCCCGACGACTGGCCGGACAGGCTCGTGCCGCCCGAGCGGAACGTGACGCGCGACCCGCTCGCCGAGGCGGCGCCCAGGATGGCGGCGACCTCCGCGGCGCTCTCGGCGACGATGACGGCGTTCGGCGTGCGCAGAAAGTGCGACGCGTCGCTCGCGTAGGCCACCCGATCGATCGCGCGCGTCTTGATCCGGGATGCCTCGGCCACCGCCGCGGCCACCGCGGCGGGCACGTGCCCTGGCCCGATCGTGCCGTCGTGCGAGTGCTCGCCCATGGTCGTGCCCGCTTTCGCGTTCACGGGGCGACCGGGACCATCCACCCGAGCACCGGCGTCGACTGCAGGTAGATGAGGCCGGTGAAGACGACGAGCAGTCCGAGGCTCCACCAGATGAGCTTGCGGAACAGGTCGCCCTCCTTGCCGGCCGAGAGGGATGCCGCTGCTGCCGCCACAGCGAGGTTCTGCGGTGACAGCATCTTGCCGAGCACGCCCGCCGAGGAGTTTGCCGCCGCGGCGAGGATCGGGCTGATGCCCACCTGCTCGGCGGTCGTCGCCTGCAGCAGGCCGAACAGTGCGTTCGACGAGGTGTCGGAGCCCGTGATCGCGACTCCGAGCCAGCCGATCGCCGGCGAGAGGATGATGAAGAATGCGCCGGTGGCGGCGAGCGCCGCGCCGAGGCTCTGGGTCTGCCCGGACAGGTTCATGACGTAGGCGAGCGCGAGGACACCGGTGACCGTGACGATCGTGAACCGCAGCTGGTGGAGTGTGGCCCCGTACGCGGCGAGAGCGCGGCGGAACCCGACGCGGTAGGCGATCGCGACGATGATCCCGGAGATGAGCAGCAGCGTGCCTCCGGTGCCGAGCAGGTTGAGCTTGTACTCGGTGCCGACCGGGTTGCCCGCGGCATCCGTGATCGACAGCTCCGGCCACGGGAAGTGGATCGTCGTCGTCTCGGCGATCCACTGCTTGACGACGGGAATCTGCGAGATCGAGAAGACGATGATGATGACGACGTACGGCATCACGGCGTTCCACGTGAGCCGCGCCTTCGTGTACAGCAGCTGGTCGATCTTGACGGCCTCGGCGACCTGGACGAGTGTCGTCGGCGATCCCGCGCCCGTCGGGGCGCTCGAGGCGTGCGGCTCACCCTCATCCACACGGTCGAATGCGACAGTGTGAACGGGCTTCCAAACACGGAGCATGAGCAGCACCGCGATGACCGTGACGACCGAGGCGACGACATCCGTGATCTCCACGGCGATGAAGTTCGACGTGACGAACTGCGCGATCGCGAACGAGAGCCCTGCGACGACCGCGACGGGCCAGGTCTGACGGATGCCGCGCCGCCCGTCGACGATGAACACGAGGATGAGCGGCACGAACGCCGCGAGGAACGGCGTCTGGCGTCCGGCCATCTGGGAGAGCAGGTGGATGTCGATGCCCGTGACGCCGGAGAGGGCGATGATGGGCGCCGCCATCGCGCCGAACGCGACGGGGGCTGTGTTGGCCAGCAGCGAGACGACAGCGGCCTTGACCGGCTTCATGCCGGCGGCGATGAGCATCGCGATCGAGATCGCGACGGGAGCCCCGAAGCCGGCGAGCGACTCGAGAAGTGCGCCGAAGCAGAATGCGATGAGGATCGCGAGGATCCGCTGGTCGTCGCTGATCGCGCGGATCCGCTCGCCGAGCACCTCGAACCATCCGGTGATGACCGTGAGCCGGTAGACCCACAGCGCGTTCACGAGGATCCACAGGATCGGGATGATGCCGTATAGCGCGCCCTCGAGCGCCGCACTCGTGGTCTGCAGGGGAGGCATCTGCCACACGGCGATCGCGAGCAGGATCGACAGCGCGAGCCCGACCAGCGAAGCCTTCCACGCCTTGACGCGGAAAACCCCCAGGAGGATGAACAGCGTCACGAGGGGTATCACCGCTACCAGCGCGGACAGGAACAGTGACCCGAACACCGGGTCGAGGATCTGCTGGAACATGGACTCTCCTTCGAGTCGTACCTGTTATGGGCGTCGTTGTCGCATGAGTGGTACCTGGCATCTACATTGTTAGACAAGTAGACATGTATGTCAAGTGCTCGCGGCAGACAGGCGCAGTAGGATCGGGGGCGATCACAGGAGGACCCCATGCCCAAGGTCGCCGCCGTCTCGATCATCGACGCCGTCAGCGAGGACCTTCGCCGCCGCGTGCTCTCCGGCGAGCTCGAGCCCGAGACTCCGCTGGCCGAGGTCGAGGTGGCCGACTCGTACCAGGTGGCTCGGCCGACCGCGAAGGCCGCCATCGAGAACCTCGTGCGCGAGCGGCTCCTCGAGCGCAGCGCGCACAAGACGGCGCGGGTCGTGCGCCTGACTCCCGAGGATGCGCGGGACATCTATCGCACCCGGGCGATCATCGAATCGGAGGTCCTTCGCCGCCTCGCCGCCGATCGCCGGGTGCCGGATGCCGCCCGCGTCGCGAACGCCGAGATCGCCGCGCTCGCCGATGCATCGCCGCGGGGGATCGTCGAGCCCGACATGCGCTTCCACCGGAGCCTGGTGGATGCCCTCGCCAGCGTCCGGACGAGCATGGTGTACGACTCGCTCGCTTCGGAAGTCGTCTTCTGCATGTCTCAGGTGCAGGGGGCCTCGCTGCTGCCGACGAACACCATCGTGGCCGAGCATGAACGCCTGCTCGAGCTCATCGCACAGGGTGAGGGCGATGCCGCCGCTGCCCTCCTCGCCGTGCATCTCGGTCGTGCGCGGGAGCGCCTCGTCGAGCGCCTCGGCGGGCGGCCCGGCCCCGAGGCCTCCGCCCCGATCGAACTCTGAAGCGACCGCGGCACCGCGCGGTCGCCCCGTGTCGACRGTGCTTTCGCCATCGACCTGACAGTGCGCCGTGAAGTTGAGTCGTCTCGGCTCAAGGTATTTGACGGCGCGCAGACCCCTCGCTAAGGTTGAGTCATCGCGGCTCAACCCGCCCTACATACTCATCGGAACCCCCGGGTCGAGGCATCCGCCCCTTCCCGTACTAAGGAGAGAACACATGGCCCGTGCTGTTGGAATCGACCTCGGTACGACGAACTCCGTCGTCAGCGTCCTCGAGGGCGGCGAGCCCAAGGTGATCGCGAACGCCGAAGGCTTCCGCACCACCCCCTCTGTCGTCGCGTTCACGAAGGATGGCGAGGTGCTCGTCGGCGAGACCGCGAAGCGCCAGGCCGTCACGAACGTCGACCGCACCGTCGCGAGCGTCAAGCGCCACATGGGCACCACGTGGTCCTTCGACGTCGACGGCAAGAAGTACACCCCGCAGGAGATCTCCGCCCGCATCCTCGGCAAGCTCAAGAACGACGCCGAGCAGTACCTGGGCGACACGGTGACGGATGCCGTCATCACGGTCCCCGCGTACTTCAACGACGCCGAGCGTCAGGCCACGAAGGAGGCCGGCGAGGTCGCTGGCCTGAACGTCCTGCGCATCATCAACGAGCCGACCGCCGCCGCCCTCGCGTACGGCCTCGACCGTGGCAAGGAGGACGAGCTCATCCTCGTCTTCGACCTCGGTGGCGGCACGTTCGACGTGTCCCTGCTCGAGGTGGGCAAGGACGACGACTTCTCGACCATCCAGGTGCGCTCGACCGCGGGCGACAACCGCCTCGGCGGCGACGACTGGGACCAGCGGGTCGTGGAGTACCTGATCAAGCAGTTCAAGGACACCACCGGCGTCGACGTCTCCAAGGACAAGATCGCGCTGCAGCGCCTCAAGGAGGCGTCCGAGCAGGCGAAGAAGGAGCTCTCCAGCTCCATGTCGGCGAGCATCAACCTGCCGTACCTCTCGCTCACCGAGAGCGGCCCCGTTTCGCTGTCTGAGACGCTGACGCGCGCGAAGTTCGAGGACCTCACCAAGGACCTCCTCGACCGCACCAAGAAGCCGTTCGAGGATGTCATCCGCGAGGCCGGCATCAAGGTCGCCGACATCGACCACGTCGTGCTGGTCGGCGGCTCGACCCGCATGCCCGCCGTGAGCGAGCTCGTCAAGAAGGAGACCGGCAAGGAGCCCAACAAGGGCGTCAACCCGGATGAGGTCGTCGCCGTCGGCGCCGCGCTCCAGGCGGGCGTCCTCAAGGGCGAGCGCAAGGACGTGCTGCTGATCGACGTCACCCCCCTGAGCCTCGGCATCGAGACCAAGGGCGGCATCATGACGAAGCTCATCGAGCGCAACACCGCGATCCCCACCAAGCGCAGCGAGACCTTCACGACCGCCGACGACAACCAGCCGTCGGTCGCGATCCAGGTCTTCCAGGGCGAGCGCGAGTTCACGCGTGACAACAAGCCCCTCGGCACGTTCGAGCTGACCGGCATCGCGCCGGCTCCTCGGGGCATCCCGCAGGTCGAGGTCACCTTCGACATCGACGCGAACGGCATCGTGCACGTGTCCGCCAAGGACAAGGGCACCGGCAAGGAGCAGTCGATGACGATCACCGGCGGCTCGTCGCTGCCGAAGGACGACATCGAGCGCATGGTGCGCGAGGCCGAGGAGCACGCCGCCGAAGACAAGAAGCGCCGTGAGTCCGCCGAGACCCGCAACCAGGCCGAGACGCTCTCGTACTCGATCGACAAGCTCCTCAAGGAGAACGACGACAAGCTGCCCGCCGAGGTCAAGACCGAGGTGCAGGGCGATGTCGACGCGCTCAAGTCGGCGCTCGCCGGCGAGGACGACGACGCGGTGAAGGCCGCCTTCGAGAAGCTCAACGCGAGCCAGGGCAAGATCGGCGAGGCCATCTACGCGTCCGCGCAGGCTTCGCAGGCTCAGCAGGAGCAGTCGGATGCCTCGGCTGAGGCGCCCGAGGGCGACGCCGGTGCGGCCTCCTCTGACGAGGACGTCGTCGACGCCGAGGTCGTGGACGACGAAGACGAGAAGAAGTAGGCGATGAGCAAGAAGGACTTCGAAGGGCCCGAGGAGCCGCCCGTCGGCGACGAGAGTCCCGCGGACGAGTCCGCCGAGCAGGGCGAGGAGGTGCCGGCGTCCGCCGGTGCCTCCGGCCCCGCYGCCGGGGATGACGCCGCCGCCGAGGACGAACTGACGATCGAGGACATCCTCGGCGCCGCGCAGTCGCCCGACGCTGCGGCTGCCGCCGCGGCGGAGGCCGCGGAGGCGGTAGCCTCCCCGCACGAGCTCTCCCTGGTGCACGATCTCAAGCGACTGCAGGCGGAGTATGCCAACTACCGCCGGCGCACCGAGGAGCAGCGGGAGATCGAGATCGAACGCGCCCAGGGTGCGGCCGCCAAGGGGCTCCTGCCCGTGCTCGATGACCTCGACCGCGCCGAGAAGCATGGCGACCTCGAAGAGGGCACTCCGTTCACCGCCATCGCCGAGAAAGTGCGCGGCCTGGCCGAGAAGATGGGCCTGTCGACCCATGGCGTGGCCGGCGAGGCCTTCGACCCGCAGCAGCACGAGGCGATCTACCAGGCTCCGACCCCCGGCGTGACCGTGCCCACGGTGCTCGAGGTCGTCGAGGTCGGCTACCGTCTCGGTTCGGTCGAACTGCGTCCGGCGAAGGTCGTCGTCGCGGTGCCCGCCGAGTGACGCTCGGGAGGAGCATCCATGGCCAGTCAGGACTGGTTCGATAAGGACTTCTACAGCGTGCTCGGCGTCTCGAAGGACGTCACCGAAGCTGATCTGAAGAAGACGTACCGCAAGCTGGCGCGTCAGTACCACCCGGATTCCACCCAGGGTGACGCCAAGGCCGAGGCGAAGTTCAAGGAGATCAGCGAGGCGTACTCGGTCCTCTCCGATGCCACGCAGCGCAAGGAGTACGACCAGATCCGGGCCATGGGCTCCGGCGCCCGCTTCACCTCGGGCGGCGCGGGCACCGGCGGCTTCGAGGATGTCTTCAGCATGTTCGGCCAGGGGCGCGGCGGAAGCCGCAACCCGAACCCCGAGGACTTCGAGGACATCTTCCGGATGTTCAACGAGCAGCAGGCGAATCGCGGGTTCGGCTCGGGCCGGTTCGGCCAGCCCAGTGGCGGCTTCCGCGGCGCGGGTGGGCCGACCAGAGGCGCGGACGTGACCGCTCGCACGACGATGGACTTCGTCACGGCGACCAAGGGCGAGACGATCACGCTGCAGGGTGACGACGGCAAGCCGTTCAAGGTCAAGATCCCGGCCGGGGTCGCCGACGGGCAGAAGATCCGCCTGCGCGGTCGCGGCCGCGCATCGATCGACGGCGGCGAGCACGGCGATGTCGTGGTCGCCGTCACCGTGCGCCCGCACCCGGTCTTCACCCGGGAGGGGCTGAATCTGCGTCTCACCGTGCCGATCACCTACACCGAGGCTGTCTTCGGCGCGACGATCGAGGTGCCCACGCTCGGCGGCGAGCCGGTGAAGCTGCGCGTCGCACCCGGCACGCCCTCCGGGCGCGTGCTGCGGGTCAAGGGCCGCGGGGTGGAGAGCCCCAAAGGCACCGGAGACCTCCTCGCCGAGGTGCAGATCGCGGTGCCGTCGCACCTCGACGACGCTGCGCGGGAGGCGCTGGAGCGGTTCCGCGAGGTGGAGCCGAAGGAGAACCCCCGCGCCGATATCGTGGCCAAGGCGAGGGGCTGAGCGCTCCGGCCGAGTGCGACCGATGACAGGGAGGTGATGGCGGATGGGCATCGAAGACATCGACGAGGATTCCCCGATCCTCGCGATCGCCGTCGCCGCTGAACTCTCCGGCATGCACCCGCAGACGCTGCGGCAGTACGACCGGCTGGGACTCGTCGTGCCCGCCCGCACCCAGGGCGGGTCGCGGCGGTACTCGCTGCGCCACGTGCAGCAGCTCCGCGAGGTGGCCCAGATGTCCTCGGACGGCATGGGGCTGCCCGCCATCGCCCGGATCCTCGAGCTCGAAGACCGGGTGCGCGAGCTTCACCTCCGGGTGCGCGACCTCGAAGACCGGGTGCGCACCGAGCTCGATCGCCGGCCCGGCGCGCGCGTGTTCGCCGCCGGGGCCACCGGCTCGGTCGTCACGCTCCGCAACGGCATGCGGGTGCGCCGCGCGACCGAACTCGTGCTCTGGCGTCCGMGGGCACCGCTCGAGGCGGGCGAGTCCGAGGCTGCGGCACCCGGTGCCGAAGCAGGCGAGACGGACGACGGCGCCTGAGCGCGAAGGATGCCTCGGGCCGAGGCATCCCGTCAGCTCAGGACTTCGGCGGATTCGCCGCCACGAACGCGTCGTAGTCGGTGCGCGAGAGAGCCGCGTAGGCATATGCCCATTCCAGAATGGATTCGCCGACGACCCGGCCGTTGCCGATGTAGCCGGCGACCTCCGCGGCCGCAGGCGACTGCGCGTGCGCCCGAGCGAGCACGGCCGCGCATGATTCCGCGTAGCGCTGGAAGGCCGAGTCGTCGAGCGTCTCGATCTCGACGCCGCCCTTCATGTCGTGGAACTGCCGCACATAGAAGTCGCCGGCGTAGGCGCGCAGGTGCCCGAGGAACGGGTCGGACACGGCCTGCAGAATCCGCTGCATGCCGACCACTCGGCCGCCCTGCCCGTTCTCGACGATGTAGTCGGCGACCGTGGGCGGCTGCTCGATCCCGCCGTACTGCTCCAGCACGCTGCGCTCGGCCTGCTTGCCCTGCAGCAGCAGGGCGTTGCCGATGCTGTCCTGCAGCACGATGAGCGTGCACAGCGTCCCGACGCTGCCGACACCGACGACGCGTCGGGCGATATCCGAGACGGTGTACTGGGTCAGGACGACTCTGATGTCGACGCTGGCGGATGCCGCGTACCGCCGGAAGTTCTCCGCGAGACGCGACTCGACCTCCGCATCGGTGTGGGTCAGGGTGGGGGGCTGCTCGACGAAGGTGAGCCGGCCGTCCGGGCCGGCCGTGGTGAGCTTGCGGGCGGCGCGATCACCGGTGCGCTTCTCCGCGTCCTTGATCGCCGCGCGCATCGTTCCCTTGGAGGCCTTGTCCATGGAGGCGATGCCGGCTTCGGCGTCGAAGTGCTCGAAGTAGCGCGACACCGGGCTGCGCTCCGCGTTCACGGCCATCGAGCGGGCGTACGTGTGGATCGCGGACAGTGCGGCGTCCTGCACGACGACGTGCGCGCGGTCGGTGGCCTGTCCGCCGATCACGACGCTGGCGATCAGGCGCTTGAGGTCCCACTCCCACGGCGCCCAGGCGGACTCGTCGAAGTCGTTCAGGTCGAACATCAGCGTCCTCTGCGGCGAGGCGTAGAAGCCGAAGTTGGACACGTGCGCATCCCCGCACGAGGCGACGAGGATCCCGCTGTGCGGCTCGCGCGCGAGGTCGGCCGCCTGGATCGCTGCGGTGCCCCGATAGAACGCGAACGGGCTCGCCGACATCCGCTCGATCCGCAGCGGGACCAGGTCGGGTTGGCGCAGGGCATTCTGCGCGTCGAGGATGCCGAGCGGATCACGGTCACCGGGCGTGAGCCGGGAGAGCGTGCTGCGCGCGACCGCACGGCGCGCATTCCGTCCCTGTTCCATGCGTTCTTGGATGGTGGCGGGGCGAGTCCAGGTCTCTGCGAGCGTTGCGTCCGACATGGTGCTCATCCTGCCACCGCCGGTTGCCGGCCGGGAGGGCTGTGTCCTCCCGCCATCCGGGCGAGCGGCGGCGATGCTCATCCCGCCGCTGTGCCACCGGCTCTAGAGTTCAGCCATGGCGCGCGCACGCATGACGATCGGGCATTGGGAGGAGCTGACCCACTGGCCGCTGATCATCGCGTCGCTGCTGTGGCTCATCGCCTACTCCTGGAAGGTCATCACGGACGCGCACGGCACCGGGGCGGTCGTGCTGTGGGCCGTCATGGGCGTGACCTGGGCGATGTTCGTGATCGACTATCTCGTGCGCCTCCTCCTCGCCCGACCGCGTGCGAAGTGGTTCCGCGGGCACCTGCTCGACCTCGCGATCGTGGCGATCCCGATGCTTCGGGCGCTTCGCCTGCTGCGCGTGCTCACCGCGATGACCTTCGGCAAGCGCACCGCAGGGACGGCCCTCCGCAGCCGCATCGCCATCTACGGTGCCGGTGCGACGCTGCTCGTCATCTATCTGGTCGCGCTTGCCGTGCTCGATGTCGAGCGCCGCGCGCCCGGCGCGAACATCACGACCTTCGGCGAGTCCATCTGGTGGGCATTCGTGACGGCCACCACCGTCGGCTACGGCGACTACTACCCGGTGACGGCACTGGGCCGCGTGTGGGCCGTCGGGCTCATGGCGGGCGGCATTGCGATCGTCGGCACCGTCACAGCGACCGTGTCGTCGTGGGTCATCGAGAAGGCCGCGGCCGGACGCGACGACGACGAGGCGTCGACGCGCGGTCAGGTGCGTGCGCTCTCGCAGCAGATCGCCGCGCTCGGCGAAACCCTCACCGCACCCGCTGGTGGGACCAGCGCATCGCCCGCCGGCGCAGCAAAGGAGAACTCGTGAACACCGGAGAACGAGCCCAGGGACCACGTGCGGCGGTCGCCGACGCCGCGTCGAGCGAGCGAAACCTCGAGTCGATGTCGCTCGGCCTCGGCGTCGTCGCGTTCATCGTGACGGCGGTGGCCGCGATCATCGCCTTCCGGTTCCAGCCCGCTCCGATCTCGGGACCGGGCTCGGTCGGCCAGTTCGCCGCGATCGCGTCGGCCGTCATCGCGATCGTCGCCTTCGTCGCGGGCCGGGTCCTCGTCCACCTGCGCGCCGACGGCAAGCGGATCGGCATCCTCGATGTCGTCGACATCGCCGCGCTCGCCTTCGCGCACRCCGTCATCGCCCTGCTGAGCTGGACGCTGGTCTCGGTGATCTTCGAGCAGGCGTTCATCGACGCCGAGATCTTCGGAGTCGCGGCCATCGTGCTGTCGGGCGCGGTCGCGGCGGTGACCGCGTATGTCGCGTTCTTCTCGGCCACTCACATGGACCTGCAGCTGCTCGCGGTCGTGCTGGCCGCGTTCCTGGTCGAGGGGATCGTCGCCAGCATGCTCACCGCTGATGATCCGCACTGGTGGATGGAGCATCTCAGCGCACTCGGGATGACGAACGACATCTCCTCACTCGCTTTCAACCTGACCCTGATCGTGGCCGGCCTCATCGTCACGACCCTCGCGCGCTACGCGACGACGGGCGTCCCGACCACCCACCCGCACGGCATGGCGCGGGTGCGCCTCACCCTGATTCTCGTGGGGGTGTTCCTCGGATTCGTCGGGGTGTTCCCCGTCGATGACTTCTTCTGGATCCACACCGCGTTCGCCTCCGGAATGGCGGTCGTCTTCGCCGTGCTCGTCATCCGTCTTCCCATCTGGATTCCGGGCATCGCCCGCACCTTCGTCTACCTCGGATGGCTGTTCCTGGCCGGCATCGTCGTCCTCGGGGTGTTGTTCGGGATCGGCTACTACACGCTCACGGCGGTCGAACTCGTCGCGGGCACGCTGGTGTTCACCTGGATCATCCTGTTCCTCCGCAACGCCGCGGCTGTGCAGGAAGACGCCCGCGCGGGTGTCTGACGACCTGGCCGCGCGAAGTGCGCGGCCGCTTCTTCGGGCAGGATGAGCCCGAAGAGTGAGGAGCACGGATGACTGAGCCCGAGCGACTGCCGAGCATTCGCGTACTGCTGCTGATGGCGGTTCCCGCCCTGCTGATCGGCATCGGCTCGGCCGTCGTGCTGCGGCTGATCGACCTCGTGTCCGAGGGGCTGATGCACTTCCTGTGGACCACGCTGCCCGCGAACTTCGGCGCGACCGAAGAGACCCCGTGGTGGATCTTCCTCGTGCTGACCCTCACCGGTGCGGCCATCGGGGCGATCGCCTGGCTCGTGCCGGGGCACGCCGGTCCCGACTCGGCCACCACCGAACTCGGCGGCACGCCACCCCGGCTCGGGATGGTCCCCACGATCCTCCTCGTCTCGATCCTGGGCCTCGCGGGCGGCGTGAGTCTCGGGCCCGAGAACCCGACGATCGCGGTCAACTCCGCGCTCGCCGTAGCGGTGTTCGGCCGCTTCTCGAAGAAGATCCCTCCCGCGATGCTGGTGATGCTGGCGGTCTCCGGCACGCTCGGCGCGCTGTTCGGCACGCCGGTCGCGGCGGCGCTCGTGTTCACCGGCATGGTCGGCGCGATGGCGCTGCCTGGTTCGCTCTGGGACAAGCTCTTCCTGCCGCTCGCGGCGGCGGGAGCCGGTGCGGTCACGATGCTGCTGCTGGGCGGCGAGGCGATCGCCTTCACGCTCGAGCCGATCGGCGCCCTCCAGCCCTCGTACCTGCTGACCGGCTTCCTCGTCGCCGCGGCGTCGGCGCTGCTCGGCGTCCTCGCCGCCTTCGTGTTCCCGTACCTGCACCGCGCCTTCCACATGCTGCGCAACCCCATCATCTTCACGACCCTCGGCGGCATGGTCCTCGGGGTRCTCGGCATCATCGGCGGACCGATCACCCTCTTCAAGGGACTCGAGCAGACCGCCGCGCTGCTGGAGCACCCGGGCGACTACACGTCGCAGGAGCTCGCCCTGTTCACCGCCGTGAAGATCGTCGCGCTGCTCGTGGCGGCGAGCGCAGGCTTCCGCGGCGGCCGCATCTTCCCGGCGGTCTTCGTGGGGACGGCCTTCGGGCTGCTCGCCTACTCGCTGTTCCCCGGCATCCCGATCTCGCTCGCGGTCGCGTGCGGCGCCATGGGCATCGTGCTGGCGGCCACCCGCGACGGGTGGATCGCGATCTTCGTCGGCATCGCGCTGTGCGGTGACATGACGGTGCTGCCGCTGCTCTGCCTGATCATCCTGCCGGTGTGGCTCATCGTCACGAAGGCGCCCGAACTCGTCGTGCACCCGCGAACGGAACCGGCTGAGGCGAAGCCCGCCTAGAGTTCGTCGCTCGGGACGAGCGGCGCCACCCCGGGGTCGCTCGTCACGGTGGCCGGTATGCCCGCGCCCTGCAGGTCGGTCGCGAGGGTGCGGACGACGTCCGCCGTCACCCCGAGCCCGTCCGCCGGCGCGTGCCAGAACAGCACCCGGGCGACGAGCCGGTCGGGACTCACCGCGACGGCATACGCCCGTGCGGGCGGGTCGGCGTCAACGCCGGGGACGGATGCCGCGGACTCGGCGAGCCGCGTGAGCTCGGCATCCAGCGCTCCCTCTGATCGTGCCGTCCGCACCTGCACCTCGCTGCGGCGCAGGCCCCGGCGGGAGTGGTTGACGATGGGCTCGGCGATCATGCGGCCGTTCGGCACGTGCACGGTGCGTCCGTCGTAGGTCTCCAGCACGACGGTGCGCGAGGTGAGCTCGCGCACTACGCCGGTCAGCGCCTTTCCGTCGACGCCCTCGACCTGCACCTCGTCGCCGACCTCGACGGGGCGGGTGGCCTGGATGACGACTCCCGAGGCGAAGTTGTCGGCGACGCCGCGCAGCACCAGCACCGCGATCACGACGAGCACGACCGCGAGCGCGAGGAGCGGCTGCAGGTTCACTCCGAGCACAGCGAGGGCGATCGCCACCGCGAGGAGGACTACCGCGCCGCCGACGAATCGGGCGACGAACGTCGCGACCGCCTCGGTCAGGCTCGGCGCGAACTTGAGCAGGCGCAACGTCGCGGTGCGGGCGAAGCGGGAGAGGATCCAGCCGGCGATGATGACGACGATCGCGATGAGCACCTGCCACCACTCGAGGCTCGTGGGCAGCAGCGCGCTCAGGTCCATGCCCGTCACGTTAGCCGGGCGGTGCGCGCGCCCCCGTCGCCTCGCCGCGCGCGGCCGCTAGCCTGGCGCCGTGAAGCGCACCCAACCGCCCGTCGAGCCGACTCCGGTCTCAGCCCCCGTCCTGTCGCCGATGCTCCGGGTGCTGATCGGCCTGGCCGCCGCGGTCATCACGCTCGCCGGCGTCTCGTACGCACGCGAACTGGTCGGGCCGCTCGTCCTTGGCGCCGTCATGGTGATCATCTGCCATCCGGTCCGCTTCCCGCTCGAGCGCCGCGGCTGGCCCAAGTGGGCCGCGACGACCGCCGTCATCGTGGTGGCCTACCTGATCCTCGGCTTCCTCGCGTTCCTGCTCGGCTTCGCGGGCGTGCAGTTCGCTCATCTGGTCGGCGATTACGCCGATCAGCTGAAGGGGGCAGCCCAAGGATTCCTCACCGGCCTGCAGTCGCTGGGGCTGGATAAGGAGGCATCGGATGCCACGGCATCCGTTCTGAAGCCCGCGAACGTGCTCTCTTTCGCCTCGTCACTCGGCGGCACGCTGCTCGGGGTGCTCACGGCGTTCTTCTTCGTGCTCACCTACGTGATCTTCATGGCAGCGGATGGTGCGCGGTACGCGCGGGCTGAGACGGACTTCGGTCGGTCGGCGCGCACGACGATCCGCCGGGCGGTGCAGTTCAACTCGAACGTGCGTCGGTACTACGTGGTGAACGCCTCGTTCGGCGCGATCGTGGCGATCATCGACGGCCTCGCCCTGTGGGCGCTGGGTGTGCCGGCGCCGGCGGTCTGGGCGATCCTCGCGTTCGTGACGAACTTCATCCCGAACATCGGTTTCGTGCTGGGGCTGATTCCACCGGCCGTGCTCGCGCTCGTGGTCGGCGGCTGGCCGCTCATGCTGGCGGTCGTCGCGCTGTACTGCGTCGTCAACGTCGTGCTGCAGGTGCTCGTGCAGCCGAAGTTCGTGAGCGACGCGGTGAGCCTGAGCCTGACGCTGAGCTTCTTCTCGGTGATCTTCTGGACGTTCATCATCGGCCCCCTCGGGGCGATCCTCTCGATCCCGCTGACCCTGCTCGTGCGCACGCTCGTGCTCGAGCCCGACCCGGGGGCGCGCTGGCTGCGCTGGCTCTCCGGTGAGCCCGCCGACACGACGGCGGGCGGCGGAGGCTGAGGGCGCCGTTCTTGGGCCGCGTGGAGCGCCTCGGGTAGGGTGGAGTTCGCGCCTGTCCACCCAGCGGGCGCGCCGCAGAGATAGGCAGCCACCAATCCCGTGACTTCCCCCGCGACACCCGAATCCCCCGCGGACGACCGCGCCCGCCGCCTCACCGTGGTGATCGGCGCCGACACGTTCGCCCCCAACGTCAACGGCGCCGCGCGCTTCGCCGAGCGCCTCGCCGCGGGCCTCGCCGCGCGCGGCCACGACGTGCACGTCGTCGCGCCCAGCCGCAAGCACTCCGAGCATGGCGTGTTCCGCGAGGTGATCGAGGGCCAGGAGATGACGCTGCACCGGTGGCCATCGTGGCGCTGGTACCCACACGACTGGCTCCGCTTCGTCATGCCGTTCATGATCAAGCACTACTCGCGCCGGCTGCTCAGCGAGGTGCAGCCCGATGTGGTGCACATCCAGTCGCACATCATCATCGGTCGCGGTCTCACCCGCATCGCGCGGCAGCGCGGCATCCCGGTGGTCGCCACCAACCACGTGATGCCCGAGAACCTCGTCGACTTCACGATCTTCCCTGACACGATCACGAAGTTCATCGTCAGGCTCGCGTGGGAAGACGCCCAACGCACCTTCGACATGACCCGCGCGGTGACGACCCCGACGCGCAAGGCCGCGGAGTTCCTCGAGCAGACGATCCCGATCCAGAACGTCATCCCGGTCAGCTGCGGCATCGACAAGGCGAACTACACCGCCGATCTCACGCCCCGTGACGCGAACCGGATCCTCTTCGTCGGTCGCCTCACTACCGAGAAGCGCATCGACCAGGTGCTCCGCGCGATCAAGACGCTCGACCCCGCACTCGACGTGCACTTCGACATCGTCGGCGGCGGGGATCAGCGTCGCAACCTCGAGGCGCTCACCCGCGAACTCGGCCTCGATCAGCGCGTCACGTTCCACGGCTACACCTCCGACGAGGACCTTCGTGCGCTCTACACGCGGGCGAGTGTCTTCGCGATCGCGTCGGTCGCCGAACTGCAGTCGATCGCGACGATGGAGGCGATGGCCTCGGGGCTGCCGATCGTCGCGGCCAACGCCGTGGCGCTGCCGCATCTCGTGCACGACGGTGAGAACGGCTACCTGTTCGAGCCCGGCGACATCCCAGCCCTCGCGGCGCGGCTCACGGACGTCTTCACCGCTGCACCCGAAGAGCGACTCCGGATGCAGCAGGCCTCGCTCGATGGCGTGACGGTGCACGACATCCACCGCACCCTCGACACGTTCGAGGCGCTGTACCGCGACGAACCGCTGCCCGAGTAGGCGACCGTGCATGTCGTGATGTTC
The DNA here is from genome assembly GCF_056403635.1 of Microbacterium sp. P2_F9. Lineage (NCBI taxonomy): Bacteria > Bacillati > Actinomycetota > Actinomycetes > Micrococcales > Microbacteriaceae > Microbacterium > Microbacterium sp. P2_F9. The sequence goes on from NZ_JBFUFC010000014.1 coordinate 22,827, forward strand.
GGCGACCAGCACGTCGAGTCCCTCGGCGGGGCGCAGGTCTCGATGCGACTGCAGCGCCGGTTCCTCGAGAAGGCCGGGCACACCGTGACCATCGTCGCGCCCGCCATGCATGGGGCGCGGGCGCGTCGGCACGCGGTCGCTGAGCCTGTCGCGGTCGCCGAGCCTGTCGAAGCGTCCTCGTACCTCGACATGCCCTCGATCCCGATCACCGTCGACCGCGAGTACTCGTTCACCTGGCCGGGTCGACGAGCGGATCGCTGGGTGGATGCCGCGCTGGCGACGCTTCCGCCGGTCGACGTCGTGCACGTCCAGGCGGACTTCTGGGGCGCCTTCATCGGACACCGCTTCGCCGCCCGGCACGGGCTGCCGGTCGTCCACACGATGCACAACCGGGTCGACGTGGGGATCGAGGCCACCGCACCCTTCCCCGGGCTGGTGCTGCGGGTGCTGAACGCCTGGCAGCGCCGGGCGCTCGGCTCCGCCGCGGTGGGTTGGGACGGCTGGTCGTATCTGCGGCGGTTCGCCGGGAGATCGGATGCCGTCACCGCCCCGTCCTCGCACTTCGCGCGGCGGCTCGAATCCCACGGGGTCGTGCCGGCTGGGCCGCGGGGTGCCCTCGTTTCCGAGCCGCACGTAGACGTCATCTGGAACGGCATCGACGACGAGGCGCTGGACGCGGCGCTCGCTTCGACAGGCTCAGCGACCGGGGCGGCCGAGGCGACCGCGTCGCGCGCGCCCGGGCTGCCGCGATTCGTCTGGATCGGACGCATGAGCCCCGAGAAGCGGCTGCTGCCGTTCCTCGAGGCGCTCGCGGAGTCGGGGGTGCGCGCCGAGGTCGAGGTGATCGGCGGTGGCGGGCAGCTGCGCGCGGCGCGCCGGATCGTCGAGAAGCGGCGGCCCGCGGCATCCGTCGTCTTCTCGGGTCCGCTTCCGTACGCGGAGGTGGTGCGCCGCATCCAGGCGGCCGACGCGGTCGTGCAGACCTCGATCGGCTTCGAGACGCAGGGCATGACGCTGTTCGAGGCCGCGTCGCTCGGCACGCCGTCGGTCGTGAGCGACCCCGATATCGCCGCCGAGCTGGGCTCGGGCTTCTGGCCGGTCAGCGCGGATGGAGTGGCGGATGCCTCGACCGCCGCGCTCGCGGCCGCACTGCGCCGCGCCGCGGCCGACATCGAGGCCGGCACCGCGCCGGTGCCCGATCCGTCGATCCGCGAGCGCTTCCGTCAGTCGTCGCGCACCGCCGCGATGATCGAGGTCTACCGCCGCGTCACCGGCGCCTGACGCGATCGCTGGGATCGAGCCGGTCGCTGAGCTTGTCGAAGCGTCCGGCGGCCCTTCGACAAGCTCAGGGACCTGGCGGGAGTCAGGGGAGGCGCGACCAGTCGGTCGGCGTGCGACGGTAGCCGTCGTTGCGAAGGGCGGCGATCGTCGAGGCGATGCCGACCGTGGACAGTCCTGCAAGAAGAATCACCATGAACATGGCAGTAAAGCTACGCTTGCGCCTAAACGGCCACGAGTGGCAGAATGGCCACACATCGTACGAAAACTGCCACCCGAGGAGCGAAGATGAAGACCGTCGCCGTGATCGTCCAGGACGGCTTCGCGCCCTTCGAATTCGGGGTCGCCTGCGAGGCTTTCGGTCTCGACCGCTCGGATGACGGCATCCCGAACTTCGACTTCCGCGTCGTGGCGCCGAATCCGGGTGTCGTGAAGTCCAAGCTCGGGTTCTCCCTCAATGTCGAGAACGACCTGTCGTTCGCGTACGAGGCCGACCTGGTGGTCGTCTCGCCCACGCCCCGCGAGTACTGGGGGCACACCGACGAGCGCGTGCTCGACGTCGTGCGCCACGCGGTCGCGCGGGGCGCCTGGGTGCTGAGCGTGTGCAGCGGGTCGTTCATCCTCGGCGCGGCAGGGGTGCTCGATGGCCGAAGGGCGACGACCCACTGGATGTACGCCGACGTCATGGCCCGGATGTACCCCAAGGTGGACGTCGATCCCGACGTGCTCTACGTGCAGGACGGCCGGATAATCACCAGCGCGGGGACCGCCGCAGGCCTGGATGCCTGCCTGCACCTGCTGCGCCAGGAGCTCGGTGCCGAGATGACCAACCGCATCGCACGTCGAATGGTCGTGCCGCCCCAGCGCGACGGCGGCCAGGCACAGTTCATCGACCACCCGCTCCCGCAGGTCGCCTCACTGTCGCTGAACTCGGTGACCGACTGGATGCTCGACAACATCGGCCAGGAGCTCACCGTCGACCAGCTCGCGGCCAAGGCGCACATGTCGCCGCGCACCTTCGCGCGCCGGTTCAAGGCCGACTTCGGTGCCACGCCGGCATCCTGGCTCGCCCGGCAGCGGATCATCCACGCCCAGCGCCTGCTCGAGAAGACCGATCTCGGCCTCGATCGCATCGCGTACGAGAGCGGCTTCGGGTCGGCCGCCGTGCTGCGCCAGAACTTCGCGCGCGTGCTCGGCACCACGCCCACCGCCTACCGGGCGCGCTTCGCCTGCACGCTCGACGAGATGGCGGAAGCCGTCGCCTGACAGGTCAGGAGCGAGCCGCGGCTCGACCGCTAGACGAGGGTCTGCCCCAGGATGCAGGCCTTCTCCAGGTCGGTGAAAGTGTTGCACGACCCGCCTACGATCGGCGGCACGGTCCCGACGCTCTTGGTCACCGTCACGATTCCCACGGGCGCGCCGGCCACTTTGTAGGTGACAGTGAGTGTTCCCGCCTGGCTGCTGACGTTGTCTCTGGTCAGCAGGACGAGGCTGTCATACAGGCTCAACCCATTGATGATGATCGAGTTGGCGCCGAGTTTCACGCACCCGTTGAGGTTGACGATCTCGGTGTTGCCGAGATTCTGGTTGTTCAGAATGACGTCGATGATCGTCACGACGATCGGGTCGTTGTATGGATTCCTAGCGGAGAAGCCGAGCGCGTAGCCCTTGAACAGACCCCCGGAGTTGCCAGGCAACTTGCACGCCGCCCCACTGGCCACGAGGACCGGCGGCCCCGAGGCCGCATAGGCGGGCACTGGGGCGGCCACGGCAATCACAGGAACCGCCCACGCCATCGCCTTCGTCACCGTGCGGCGGGTGATCCGGCGCGGCGCCGCACCCTCGGACTCATCGGGCATGACCCCTCCATCTGTGCGCCACTGGCGCCAGACTAGCGGCTGGGCGCGGAAAGTGGCTCATGACCTCAGCCGATGCGGCATTGCCGACAGCATCCGTCGCTTGCTAAACTTGAGCCCGCAAGACTCAAGTTTTCAGGAGAAACATGAACGCCACGCAGACGCCCGGGCAGGAGGACGCGCAGAGCGCCCTCGAGCAGTTCGGGATCAACCTCACCGACCGCGCCCGCCAGGGCAAGCTCGATCCCGTCATCGGGCGGGACGCCGAGATCCGGCGGGTCAGCCAGGTGCTCACCCGCCGCACCAAGAACAACCCCGTCCTGATCGGTGAACCAGGCGTCGGCAAGACCGCCGTCGTCGAGGGGCTCGCCCAGCGGATCGTCGCGGGCGACGTCGCCGAGTCGCTGAAAGACAAGGAGCTCGTCACCCTCGAAATCTCGGCCCTCGTCGCCGGCGCGATGTACCGCGGGCAGTTCGAGGAGCGCCTCAAGAGCGTCCTCAAGGAGATCGCGGACTCTGACGGCCGCGTCATCACCTTCATCGACGAACTGCATGTGCTCATGGGCGCGGGAGGCGGCGAAGGGTCGGTGGCGGCATCCAACATGCTCAAGCCCATGCTCGCGCGCGGCGAGCTGCGCCTCATCGGCGCGACCACCCTCAACGAGTACCGCGAATTCATCGAGAAGGATGCCGCGCTCGAGCGCCGCTTCCAGCAGGTCTATGTCGGCGAGCCGAGCGTCGAAGACACCGTCGCGATCCTGCGCGGACTCAAGGAGCGGTACGAGGCTCACCACAAGGTCGCCATCGCCGACGGCGCACTGGTGGCCGCGGCATCCCTCTCCCACCGGTACATCCCGTCGCGACAGCTGCCGGACAAGGCCATCGACCTCATCGACGAGGCCGCGTCGCGCCTGCGCATGGAGATCGACTCGGCGCCGCTCGAGATCGACGAGCTGCGCCGGCACGTCGACCGGCTCAAGCTCGAAGAGCTGGCGCTCAAGAAGGAGAAGGATGCCGCGTCCAAGGAGCGGCTCGAGAAGCTGCGGGCCGATCTCGCCGTGGACGAGGTCAAGCTCGGACAGCTGCAGGCCCGCTGGGAGCGGGAGCGCGCGTCGCTGAACCGCGTCGGCGAGCTCAAGACGAAGCTCGACGCGGCCCGCATGGAGGCCGAGCGCGCCCAGCGCGAGGGCAACCTCGAGCGTGCGTCCCGGCTGCTGTACGCGGATATCCCCGCACTGGAGCGCGAGCTCGTCGCCGCCGAGCGGGACGACCCTTCGACAGGCTCGGGGACCGATTACAAGCGAATGGTCAACGACCAGGTGACCGACGAGGACATCGCCGCGGTGATCGCGGCCTGGACGGGGATCCCGGTCGGCAAGCTTCTGCAGGGCGAGACCGAGAGGCTGCTGCACCTCGAGACCGAGCTCGGCCGGCGCATCATCGGCCAGAAGGAGGCCGTCAAGGCGGTCTCGGATGCCGTGCGGCGCTCGCGGGCGGGCATCAGCGACCCCGACCGGCCGACCGGCTCGTTCCTCTTCCTCGGACCGACCGGCGTCGGCAAGACCGAGCTCGCCAAGGCGCTCGCCGCGTTCCTCTTCGACGACGAGCACGCCATGGTGCGCATCGACATGTCGGAGTACGGCGAGAAGCACTCGGTGTCTCGGCTCGTCGGTGCCCCTCCCGGGTACATCGGCTACGAGCAGGGTGGGCAGCTCACCGAGGCGGTGCGCCGGCGGCCCTACTCCGTCGTGCTGCTCGACGAGGTCGAGAAGGCGCACCCGGAGGTGTTCGACGTGCTGCTGCAGGTGATGGATGACGGGCGTCTCACCGATGGCCAAGGGCGGACGGTCGACTTCAAGAACGTCATCCTGATCCTCACGTCTAACCTGGGCTCGCCGATCCTCATCGACCCGACGCTTTCGACGGCGCAGAAGCGCGAGCAGGTGCAGGTGCTCGTGCGGCAGGCGTTCAAGCCGGAGTTCATCAACCGGCTCGACGACATCGTGATCTTCGAGGCGCTCACCGAGGATGACCTCGCCCAGATCGTCGAGCTGGCTGTGGACGCGCTGCAGCAGCGGCTCAAGGACCGCCGGCTCGCGCTCGCCGTCACGCCGGACGCCAGGGCCTGGCTCGCGGAGCGGGGCTACGACCCGATCTTCGGCGCGCGCCCCCTTCGACGGCTCATCCAGTCCGAGATCCAGAACCGTCTCGCGATGGCCCTGCTCTCCGGCGGCGTGCGCGACGGCGACACCGTGCGGGTGGACGTCGACGCGGCCGGGTCGGGACTCGTGCTCACGAGCGAGGGGCCGGCCGCGGCATCCGACTCATCCGACGATGACGACGTGATCGAGGCCGAGCTGCTCGAGGAGTGAGTCCGTCTCTGCGTACCCAGAAGCGGGGATGGTGCGCGAAACGCCGGGGACGGATGCCTCGTCCCGGCGTTTCGGTGAAACCGCCCGCAGTTGGGCCCCGCCCGTCGGGTCGGGCTCGGACTACGCGTTGACGAGGAGCGACTCGGCGATCGGACGACGCGCGCGCGGCGCGTTCTCTCGCTCGACCAGGGTCTCGTGCGCGGCGGCGGAGTCGCCCAGGGCACCCACGGCCATGATCGTGATCGGGGTGAAGTTCTCGTCGAGGCCGAAGGCCGCCGAGACCGCGGCGCCGTCAAAGCCGCCCATCTGGTGCGTGTAGAGGCCGTCGGCGTGCGCCTGCACGGTGAAGTGCGCGGCGACCTGGCCGGTGTCGTAGAGGGCCCACGTCATCGGCTTGCCGTCGCGGGTGGTCTCGGCGACGAAGACGATCAGCACCGCGGCGTCGCCTGCCCAGGCGGAGTTGAAGCCGGCGAGGGTCGCCATGATCTGGGCGTGCGCCTCGGTGCCACGGCGGGCGACGATCAGTCGCCACGGCTGCGTGTTCGCACCGGTGGGCGTCCAGCGCGCGGCTTCGAGGGCGCTCGCGAACGCGACTTCGTCAAGCGAGGCCTGCGCGTCGAAGATGCGCGTGCTCCAGCGCTCGGCGAGGACGTCGAGGATCGGAGCGTGGGTGGGGGCGGTGCGGGTGATGACGTCGGACATGACGACTCCTTGATCGAGCGGATGGATCAGGGACGCCGTCGGCCCAATCCCATGCAACCGCATGCACCTGGGAGGCATTCCCAGGTGCCGGAATGTGACGCGCTACTGTCGCACCATGCAGCTGAGCGCGCGGCGCATGTCGCTCCTCTCGACGGGAAGAGCGCTCTGGGGCTCGACGCACCCGGGACCGACTCTCGTCGTCTCGATCCTCGCCCTGGTGCTCGGGGTCGCCGTGGGGCTCGAACCGTGGCGGCTCACTCTCCTGACTCTCGCAGTCTTCTGCGGCCAGCTGTCGATCGGGCTGTCGAACGATGCGATCGACGCGCCCCGCGACCGCGCGGTCGGCCGCACCGACAAGCCCATCGCCCGGGGGGACATCAGCGAGCGCCTCGCGTGGGGCTGGGCGATTGGCACGGTCGTCGCGGCGCTCGCGTTCTCGTCAGCCCTCGGACCCGGGATGCTGGCAGCCCATGCGATCTTCCTGGCGTCGGCGTGGGCCTACAACGCGGGGCTGAAGTCGACAGTGTTCTCGATCGCGCCCTTCCTCATCAGCTTCGGGATCTTCCCCTCTCTGGTCACCCTTGCCGCGGCCCAGCCGCGGGTGGCCGCCCCGTGGGCGTGGGTCGCGGGTGCCGCGCTCGGCGCGGCTGTGCATCTGACGAACGTCCTGCCCGACCTCGACGACGACGAGCGCACCGGTGTTCGCGGCCTGCCGCACCGCATCGGACCGCGCGCCTCGGCGGTCGTCGCGGCGGTCGGGATCATCCTCGGTGCGGTCGCGGTGCTGCTCGGGTCCGCCGGCGGCGACGTCGCGGCAGTGTCGATCGTGTCGTGGATCTTCTTCGGAGCCGTCGTCATCGTCGCAGTTGGCACGGCGGTGCTGGCAGTCGTTCGACCGCCCAGTCGCACGCTGTTCCGGCTCGTCATGCTTGCCGCCCTGCTGCTCGCCGCCCAGCTCGCCGCAACCGGCGGCGCCGTGGCCGCGTGAGTCACGCGTCGCGGTCGAACCCCATCGCGTAGGCATGCGCGAGCAGTCGCGCCCCGGGCGGCAGCAGGGCGAGCCGCAGCCCCGCCCGCCGCGCCGCGTGCGCCAGGGGCGGGAGTGGGCGACCGAGTGACGTGTTGAGCGTCGCTATCGCGGCGGCCGTGCGCGCCGAGGACAGGCGCCGCGCCTCCCAGCGCGCCAGGGCGGCGTCGGGCGACTCCGCGGTGTGGACCCACCGTGCGAGCAGGGGCGCGAGGGTCACGGCATCCAGCAGTCCCAGGTTCATGCCCTGTCCGCCGATGGGGCTCACCTCGTGTGCCGTGTCGCCGATCACGAACAGGCCGGCGCGGCGCAGCGAGGGGGCCACCGCGCGGCGCACCTCGAACGGCGTCGCAGCCGTGACCCGCGCGGCGGCCTCGTGATCGCCGCGCGCGATCAGTGCGGAGCGCAGCCGCTCGGTCCGTGCGCCGTCGTCGCGGTCGGCCGGAGAGGAATCCCATGCGACGAACCTCCGCCGCCCGCCCGGCAGCGGGAATGACTCCAGCACGCCCGACCGGTCTATGTTGACGACGGCGAGGGCGCCGTCGCGACCCGTCGCGACATCCGCCATGAGATAGCGGTCGGCGTACGGGCGGACGCGGATGCCGCTTGGTCGGTAGACCAGCGCGCGGGCTCTCCAGCCCCCCGCGATCACGACGATCGGTGCGCGCGCTGTTTCGCCATCGCCGAAGGAAACGCGGATGCCGTCGGCCCCCTGGGTCACTTCGGTCACGGTCGCCCCGCGCCGAGGCTCGGGTGCGCCGACGGCCAGGGCCGCCTCGGTCGCGGCTTGCGGGAGCGCGGCGACGAACGGAAACCGCCGTCCCAGTCGGTCGAACCGCACGGTTCCGAGCGTGCGGCCGTCCGACCGCGCCTCACCGCGTGAGACCCGGATCGCCGAGGCCAGGAGCCGCTCGGTCGTGCCGGATGCCTCGAGCGCTGCGAGCACCGGCGCGTGGACTCCGATCGCGCGGGTACCGTCACCAGCCGTCGCTCGACGATCGAGGATGAGGACATCGACTCGCCTGCGGGCGAGCTCCGCGGCGAGCAGCGTCCCCACGGGGCCCGCGCCCACGACGATCACCTCAGCCACGCGCGCCTACAGCCAGGATGCGGAAGGGCGACGCGGCGGCCACCCGCCAAGGGTTGCCCAGTGCCCTTTCGAGTTCGTCCGCACGGTAGCTGCGCCGAATAGACCGCAATCCGTCGGTCCGAAGGAATGTGCCCGGCGCGAACGGGGTGACCGCGACGGCGTACAAGCCATATGCCAGGCGGCTCCGGCGAATGTCGGAGTGCACCACGATCCCGTCCGAGAGCGCGAGCGACTCGTCGGCGAACGACCGGAGTCCGACCGCCGAGAGGTGGTGCAGCACGTGGTTCGACAGCACGGCGTCGAAGCGTGCACCCTCCGAGCGCAGGGTCGCGGCATCCGTGCACCGGAAGCTGACGCCGGGCACCCTGCGTTCCTGCGCGACCGCGATCGCGCGGCGGTCGGGGTCTGCGCCGACCCAGTCCACCTCGAGTCCGTCGCGAGTCGCGAGTCGCGAGAGCCGCACGAGCAGGTCGCCACCTCCGCATCCGAGGTCGAGCACGCGCGCGGGGCGTCCAAGTGACGCAAGATGGGGGCGCAGCCGCGATCGATAGGCGTCGCCCCATCCGCTGACGAGTCGGTTGACGGTGTCGAACCTGCGGAGCGTTGCCGCGAGTCGCTGCGGATCGCAGGCGGGGTCGTCCATGAGTTCGGCGACGTCAGCGTCGCGGACGGCCAGGTTCACGCCGGTCCTGTGGTGGTGCGGGTGAGCAGGGCCGATTCGACCGTGAGTCCTGGCCCGAAGGCGAGAGCCGCGACGCGGGCGTCGTCCGGAAGGTTCTCGTCGTGCAGCAGGTCCCGCAGGATGAACAGGATCGTCGCGCTCGACATGTTGCCCTGGCGGCGAAGGACCGAGCGGGATGCCTCGAGCGCACTCGGGTCGAGGTTCAGGCCGCTTTCGACCCGATCGAGCACGCTGCGGCCGCCGGGATGGACGGCCCACAGGTGGGGAACGTCCGCGCCGAGGAAGGACTCGACGGCGTCGCGGATCTCGCGCCCGATGATGCGCGGCACCTCGGCGGTGAGGATCATGTTGAAGCCCTCGTCGCCGATGGTCCACACCATGTCGGATTCGCCTTCGCTCGTGAGGACGGTGCCGAATCGCTCGAATTCGAGTCGGGGCCCTGCCCTCCGCGGCCGCTGCGCTACAACGGCGGCTGCGGCGCCGTCCGCGAAGACAGAGGCCGCGACGATCTGCTGCGGATCTTCGGACGATCGGATGTGCAGCGTGCACAGTTCGGCGGCTGCCACCAGCACGACGGCATCGGGCTGGGCAGCGCAGATCCGGGATGCCGCCCGCAGGCCCGGCAGCGCGGCCGCGCAGCCCATGAAGCCGATGTGATACCGCTCGACGTCCCTCCGAAGGCCGAGGTCCTTGACCAGCCGGAAGTCGGGACCGGGGGCGAACATTCCGGTGCACGAGACGGTGACGACGTGGGTGACCTCGTCGGGTGCGACACCGGCCTCGGCGAGTGCCTGGGCAGCGGCCGCCGCGAACAGGGCCGGGGCGAGCAGGATGTAGGCGTCGTTTCGAGCGCCCGTGGACGCGGCGAGGATCGTCCCATCAGGCCTGGCGAGGGATACGCCGAGCGCGGGGTCCGGATTCTCGACACCCGTCGCGGAGGCGACGAGGTCGGTGAGGACGGTGTTGCGGTGGTCGATCGCAGAAGCATCGAAAGCTGCGCGGATGAGGCGCTGAGCGATGCGACTGAGGCCTGGCTGGCTCGCGAACACGTCGCGCGCGACCGTCTGCGACGCGCGGGCTGATGGTACCGCGGTGCCGATCGACAGGATGCTCGCGGCCATGGTCAACCTTAGGCGCGGCGGAGGGCCGCGGGGGCGGTGGGCGGGTGTCTAGCGGGACTCTTCGCCTGACTGCGTGTGCTCGGCGTGCGCCTCGGGCAGCTCGCGCATGCTCCAGAACGGGCCGGTGATGACGAAGAGGCCTGCGAGGAGCTCGCCGACAGCGGCGATCCAGAGGGTGGGGACGACGCCGATCCAGGTGCCGAGTGCGCCGGCGAGCAGCGCCGCGATCGGCATCACGCCCCAGACGACGAACCGCACCGATGCGTTCATGCGGCCGAGCAGCCGAGGCGGGGTGATCCGCTGGCGGAACGTGACCTGGGTGATGTTGTAGAGCAGCACCGTGAAGCTCGCGAAGAAGAACTGGATCACCAGGAACGGGAAGGCGAGCTCCGGCACGAGCGAGATCGCCGGCAGGAAGAACGGCACGAGGCAGAAGCCGATCGCGCTGAGCGGGATGGCGCGCGCCTCGCCGATGCGGGCGACGATCCGCGGGGTCGCGATGGCGCCGAGCAGGCCGCCGATCGCGGAGATCGAGAAGACGAGGCCGAACATCGCCGGCGTCAGTCCGAGCTCGCGCAGCACGAAGATCGGCAGCAGCGTCTGCGAGATCGTGCCGAAGAAGTTCGCGACACCGGTGGTGCCCACGATGCGCCGCAGCAGCGGGTTTCCGAATACCCAGCGCAGGCCCTCGCCGATCTCCTTCAGCAGTGGAGCGTGATCCTCGGGGGAGCGCAGCTTCTCGTGGTCCTTGGTGAACAGCAGGGTGAAGAACGACGCGACGTAGGTGCCCGCGTCGATGATGATCGCGATCGGAGCGGTGAACACACCGATCAGCCAGCCGCCCGCGGCCGGACCCGCCAGGTGGGCGAGCTGCTCGGTGGCTTGGAGCTTGCCGTTGGCCTCAGCGATCTGATCGCTGCGCACGAGTGACGGGATGAAGCTCTGATTCGAGACGTCGAAGAAGACGGTCGCCACGCCCATGATCAGGGCGACGAGATACATGTGCCAGATCTCCAGGGCTCCGAAAGCAGCGAGGATGGGCAGCGCACCGAGCGCCACGGCGCGCACGGCATCCGCCCAGATCATGACGTGCCGCTTGCGCATCCGGTCGATCCACGCGCCGGCAGGCAGCCCTACGACGAGGAAGGCGGCGAACTCAGAAGCCCCGAGGACCCCGATCTCCCACTCGTTCGCGTCGAGGATGAGCACAGCGAGCACCGGCAGGGCGAGTCCGGTGATCTGCGAGCCGAATTGGCTCAGCGCCTGGCCGCTCCACAGCGTCAGGAAGTTGCGGTCGCGCCAGAGCGATCCTTTCGGCTTCCGCGCCGCGGTGGCTGGGGCCTCCGCGTCGGCCTCGACGTCGGTCGCCTCATCTGGTTGGGACATGCCAACCAGTCTGGGCCACCGATTGAGAACTGTCAATCAGTCAGGTAGCGTGGGCCCCATGAGCGAGCAGACCGAAGAGCGGATCGAGCTGCAGAGCGGCGATCCCGACGCCGAAGCGCGCATGCGCGCCCTCAGTTCGCCACTTCGCCTGCGCGTCCTGCGCCTCTGCGCCTTCGAGTCCCGCACCAACAAGGAGCTCGCGGGGCTGCTCGGGGTGAACCCGGGCACGATGCTGCATCACGTCCGCACCCTCGTGCAGACCGGCTACCTCGCAGCCGAGCCCGAGCGGGTCGGCGCCCAGGGCAGCCGAGAGGTCCCGTACCGGGCGACGGGGCTCTCTTGGCGCACGTCCCTGCCCGGCGGCAGCTACGTGCTCGTCGAAACCTTCCTGCAGCAGATCGAAGGCCTCCACGACGACGAACTCCAAGCGACCTGGCTCGGCCTCAAGCTCAACGACGAGCACAAGGCCGAGCTGGAGACGCGCCTGTACGCGCTGGCGAACGAGTTCAAGGAACGCGGACCGGATGCCGATGGCAAGCCGTACTCGCTGTTCACGGCCTTCCATCCCGACCTGAATCCGCCCGCGCCCTGACCGCGGCGGCGGGGGCGCGGCATCCGTCAGCCCTTCAGCGCCTCACGGAGCTTGACCCGTCCGCCCATCCGCAGCAGCGAGTTCTCGTAGATCCGCGCGCCGACGAGGATCGCCCCGATGCAGGTCGCGATGAGGATCGCGAGCGACAGCAGGGGCTCCCACCACTGCGCCTCGCCGAGGAACAGCCGCATCGGCATCCCGACCGGAGCGGAGAACGGCACGTACGACATGATCGCGAGCACCGTGGGGTTGTCGTTGAAGAAGATCACGAGGAAGTACGGCGCCATGATCAGCATGGTGAGCGGCATCGTCGTGGAGCCGATGTCCTCCTGACGCGACACCATCGCCGCCGCCGCCGCGAACAGCGACGCCAGCAGGATGAAGCCGAAGAGGAAGAAGACCGCGAACCACGCGATCGGGCCGCCGAGCCCTTGCAGGATCGCGCCCTGCCCGGTCAGCGTGAGCCCGACGATCGCGATTCCGGCGAGGACGAGGATCTGGCCCATCGCGAGCACGGTGTTGCCGATGACCTTCCCGGCCAGCAGCGCCCGCACCGGAATGGCCGAGATGAGCAGCTCGACCA
>NZ_JBFUFC010000015.1:0-35245 GCF_056403635.1 Microbacterium sp. P2_F9
ACGTTGAAGCTCAAGTGCGAGCTCGACGACGATGTCGTGGCCATCGCCGAAGCGGTGCGCGAGGCCTGCGGACCCGACTTCACCCTGATCTTCGATCCCAACGAGCGGTTCGACGAGCTGCGTCACGCGGTGCGGATCGCACGCGGCCTCGAGCGCGTCGGCAACGTGCTGTGCCTCGAGGACCCGCTCCCCCGCTGGGACCTCGAGTCCTACCGCGAACTCCGCTCCCGGACCACGATCCCGATCGCGATCCACGTGGCGCTCGGCTACACCGCGCACGGCCAGCGACTCTCCGACGTGGTCTCCGCGATCAGTGGGCGCGCAGCGGATGTCTTCAACTTCAGCTCTGGTATCGCCGACTTCCTCCGGATGGCGCATGTGGCGGATGCCGCATCCCGCCCGTACTGGCACGGCAGCGAGATCGACCTGGGCATCATGGAAGCCGGTGCCGTGCATGTCGCCGCCGCCACCACCGGCGCGACACTGCCCAGCGACATCTTCGGACGGCAGATCCGCGAGAGCGACCTGCTGGTGAGCCCACTCGCGTTCAACGGCGACTCGATCATGGTGCCAACGGGACCGGGACTCGGCGTCGAACTCGACTTCGAACAGGTCGCCGACTACGAAGTGTCGCGGGTCCGGGTCAGTGCGGAGGACGCGTGATGTCTGCTCACGACCAACTCCACGACATCCTCATCCACCGCGACGTCGACGCTTTTGTCGCGGACGACTGGGACCGCACCGCGGCCGACTTCGACGCCGAGGCATTCACCGGTTACAGCGGTGGGGACGGAACGCTGCGCCTCACCTACCCCTCCCTTGCCCCTTACCGCGACTCCTGGCTTGAACAGGCAACCGAGTTCGCCGGAAGCCCGCCAGAGCACCTGCGATCACAACTGCTGTCAGCGCAGCGGATCTCCCGCATCGAGATCACTGATGACAAGGCACTGTGCACGAAGGTGTTCGACGGAACGGTCGCCGGTCCGGACGGGCAGCCTCACCGGCTCGCCTGGACGACGCACTACTTCCTGCGGCACGACGCGTCGACAGAGCGATGGCTCATCACCGGCTTCGTCGGCTACCTCCCCCACCAGAAAGGCCTCGCATGACTCGGGCATTCCTCCCCCTCCGCGCCACGCAGCATGTCACGGCGGGGCCGTACTCCCCGCTGCTCGTCGTGCCGGCCGGCGACCTCATCGTCCTCAGTGGGCAGGGACCACTCGACATCCACGGGAACGTGCAAGGTCACGGCATCCGGGAGCAGACGAAAGTCACCCTCGAGAACTGCCGACGACTTCTCGAGCACKCCGGCGCCGACCTGTCGCACGTCTTCAAGGTCAACGCATACCTCGCCGATCTCGATGACTGGGAGGAGTTCAACGAAGAGTACCTCCCGCACTTCAGCGAACCGCGCCCTGTCCGCACGACGGTGGGCGCGCGGCTCCTCCTGGGAATGCGTGTCGAGATCGACGTCTGGGCGACCCGATGAGACTCGCCGAGCTGCGATCGGCCGAGGCGAACTTCGCCGGCAGAGACGAGATCCTCGCGGTGCTCCCCATCGGCGCAGTCGAGCAGCACAGCCGGCATCTGCCCCTCGGCACGGACGCCCTGATCGCCGAGATGATCGCGGCTGCCGTCGAACAGCGGCTCGAATCCCGGGTCGTGCTCCTGCCAACCGTCAGCGTGGGGGCGAGCGACCACCACCTATCCATGGCTGGCACCGTCTCCATCGGGACGCTTGCGATCGCCCAGGCTGTCGCGGGACAGTGTCTGAGTCTGGCGCAGAGCAGCGGCATCCGTCGCTTCCTCATCGTCAACGGGCACGGCGGCAATCAGCCGGCTGCTCGACTCGCACTTGAGACGATCCGCGCGTCATCTGACTCCGTCCACGCGTTCGCCGTCGACTATTGGGCGCCGATGTTCGCCGAACTGGATGCCGCCGGAATCCTGCGCCCGAGCGCGATGGGACACGCCGACCTCATCGAGACATCCATCCTGCTCGCGACTCGCCCCGAGCTCGTTCGCATGGAGCTCGCCCTCGAGGATGCGTACCAAGATGCGCTTCCCGACTACGCCACGACGACGCGGGGCATCCCCGAGCGGACGCTCCACGGTGGCGTGGGTGACCCCACGGGGGCGACCGCAGCCATGGGCAAGCAGTTCTTGGACGCGGCCGTACGGGGCATCGTGACGCTCATTCAATGACGCCCGGCCTTCGGTGCCTGCCGTTCGCAGACGCACGGGCCTAATAGAGGTCGCGCCGGGTCACTTCCGCGGCGGCACCCCAGTCGAGCGTCGCGAGCGATGGGTCGGCCAGGGCGATCTCGAACACACGGCGCAGCGCCGCGCCGGTGGGGAGCACCAGACCTGTCTCGGCCGCGACCATCTCGGCCAGCTTGAGGTCCTTCATGCCCAGTGGCATAGCGAACCCCGGCGGGTCGTAGGCCTCGTTGACGATCTGCGACCCGTAGCCACGGTAGACGACTCCGTCGAACAGGGTGCTCGTCAGCAGTTCGTGGAATTGCGCGGGATCGACTCCCTGCCGCTCGGTCATCGCGATCGACTCCCCCAGCGTCTGGATCGTGTGGATGATATGGAAGTTCACCGCGATCTTGACCACGTTCGCCATCCGTGGCCGCTCACCCAGACGCCAGATCCGCGCGCCCAGGATCCCGAGGATCGGTTCGACGGCATCGAGATACTGGGCCGGGCCGGCCGCCAGGATGTTCAGCTGGCCGGCTGCGGCGACCGGAGGTCGACCCAGGACCGGCGCGGCGACATACCCGACTCCCGCCGCGGTGAAGCGGGCCTCGAGCCGATCGGCGGCGGCCGGGCTGATTGAGGCCATGTTCACATGGATGCCGCGACCCCGGGCGAGCGCCGCGYCCTCGAGCACGGCATCCGCGGCATCGTCGTCGGCGAGCATCGAGATCGACAGGCCCACCTCCAGCGCGTCCGCGGGAGTCGCGGCCTCGACCGCCCCGACGGCGACGAGCGCATTGACCGCATCAGCCGACCGGTTCCACACGTGCACCTCGTGGCCCGCGTCCACGAGTCGCCGCGCCATCACCGACCCCATGGTTCCGAGACCCAGAAACCCGATCCTCATCGCCCCGACCCCGTCCCGTCTGCCGCGCTCTTCCGACGGCCCTCCGATGCTCTCACCAGACCGATATTAGGTAGTGGTCCTCAAGACAGCGGTCGCTCGTCCGAAATCCGGCCGCCTGACAGCACGTTCGACGGAAGTTCCAGGAGCGGGACGGTCAGCCAGACCAGGGCACCAAGGAGTTTGGGGGCGTCCTCCCACAGCGGCTGGCCGTGCAAAGTCTGATCGGCGACCACGGAGACGCCGAGAAGGACGAGGCCCAGGATGAAAGCCCGGCCACCGGACGACAGGTTCTGCACGCGGAATCGCGACAGGCCGTCCTGCGGCAGCGCGCCTGCAGTCGACCGAAAAGCGCCGAACAGAAGCACGACCCCGATGGCGGCATAGAGCAGTTCGAAGCCCTCCTCCGGCAAGCCGAGCTCAGGTCCGACTCCGTCGTGGAGGAGGAGAGCATCGTCGAGCGCGAGAAGGATGTTCAGAACCGCGAATCCGAGCAGCCAGCGACGACGTGTGGGCCAGAGCACTGCGGCCAGCGCAGCCATGGAGGCGACTGAGGCCCACACCATCGTGTTCACCAGCGAAAGTCCTCCAGCCAGCAGCGGCAGCACGGCGCCGGCGTCGGCGGACAGTGCCATGAGGTCGCGGCTGTAGAAGCCGAAGGGCTGCTGATTCAACGCGGCCAGGAGACTTGTGCCGGCCACCAGCAGCACACCGAGCAGCAGAGCCGCCGGGACAAGCGCCGTTCGAAAGCGATCATCGACCGACCGCTCGACCTGTGTCACGTGCTTTCCTCCTGATCCATCACGGAGCGTCAGCGTCCGGGCGGGCATTCGCTAACGGCCCCGGGGATGCGCGGCTGCTGCGGCCGACACGTTCCTGACCTCGCCCGTCGCGAGGATGTCATCGATGGCGTCCAGAGCACTGTCGAGGCTGTCGAAGAGATCCGTCACGGCACTCGAGCCACGCAACCAGACCACCTCAAACCTCTCGTCGCGCGACTCGACGAACGCGACAACGTGCAGAGGGTCTTCCTCAGGGATGCGCAGGTCACCCACCCGCCATGCCCCTTCGGTGACTGCGGTCACCTCAAAGTGGCCGTGCTCACTGCTCCACGTCGGACGCGCTGTTCGTTCTTCCGCACCTCGCGGTTGTTCGAGGCTTTCGACACCGTCTCTCATGTGCACTCGGCCCGTGTTGCTGAAGGACCCCTCCCTGAGTTCATCGTTGCTCAGCCCTGTCCCAAGAGGGATGGGGTTGACATCGCACATCGGTGATCACACACGATGGGAGCGGCGGAGTAGACCTGTGCCCCGCCGTTCGTCAACCACCGCTGGCGCGGGCTCCATGCGCTTTCTGCGGGTCGGGCAATCGGCAATCGTTGCGACCCTGCCGGCGTTCGTCCTGCTGCTGATCCCTGCCGCAACAAGGTGCAGCGTCACGAGTCGACGATCCGTCGTCGTGAGTGGCGGCTACCGACTCACCACCGATTGCGAACGTCTTCGGCCCAGCCCAGGATGCCCTCGAACGCGATGACGGCGCCGTCCAGCGTCGTGAATGCGCCAGACCACCAGCCGAAGCACTGGTCGGTGCGCGACGACACGATCCCGAGGTTCGTCCGAGTGACCTTGTCGTAGAACGGAACGAAGGTGAGGTCGAGGTTGGCGCCGCGGATTCGCCAGGGACGCAGGAAGTCCGAGGTGTCGTAGTCCCACCGCAGTTCTTCGCTGATCTTGTGGAGCCGGCCGTCGACGAACAGGGCGTTCTCGGTCGATCCGGTGCCGTCCGTCCACTGCCCGCCGAGCTGGACTCCGATCACCCGCCCATCGGAGACTCCCGACCCGGCACCCCAGTTCCAGCTCACGTCGTACGGCCACCGGCCGCGGCCGTGGTCGAGCACCGCCCACGACTCACCCGCCGGGACATCGTGGTCGACCCCGTCAACGGTGATCGTGCCGGATGCCGGGCGCGCGACATCCTTCACGGTGTATTGGAACCGTCGATCACTCCAGGGGACCACGACMCCCAGCGACTCGTGGCCAGGAGGGCGACCCGCGACGATGTCGACCGCTGCTCCCGGGATCTCCGCACGCAGCCGGGCGCCCTCCGGGATCTCGTCGATGTCGATGGTGAGATTGCGGGCACGTGCCCGCGCGGGGCCCTCCCCTAGGCTCGCCGGCAGCGTCGCACTGCCGCTCAGGATGCCGGTCACTCCTCGATGAACCGCCACCTCGGTGGCGCGGTCGAACACCCAGACGTCATGTACGGCGGCGTAGTCGAGCGACGACACCGTGAGTGAGACGATGTGCGTCGGCGTCGTGACGTTCCAGTACTCCCACCGCTTGTTGCGGCCCCAGGAGTGGCGGCCGTCGATGCCCGAGGTGTCGAGCAGCGAGCCGCGCATCCATCCGACCGCGTCACGATTGAGGCGACCGCCGGAGCCGGTCAACGAAATTGGACTCGTGAGCTCGCGCTCGATCACGGCGTCTCCCCCTCGGCGGCGGCCGCTGCGATGCGGGCGTTCATCTGGCGCACGACGTGCTCATCGACCTTCACCACTTTCCGGTCATAGGTGACGAGACCGTTCACCTCGTCCTCGACATCCGCGAGCTGGGTGTAGACGATGGCGCCGAGGCCACGACGCACCGCCGGCACGATCTCGTCGTCATGCAGACGCACGAAGGCCGCCTCGAACTCTTCCGCGGTGCGGAACTTCTTGTAGCCGAAGGTGCGCACGCTCCAGGTATGGCCCGCAACGGGGAGGCTGTAGCCGCCGTATTCGGTCAGCGCGAGGACTCGCGCATCGCTTCGCCAGGTGCGCTTCATCCGGAAGCGGCGGAAGTAGACGTGCAGGCTGTGCAGGTCCCCGGCCCCCTGGTCATGCCATCCGCTCGCGTGGTCGACGGGTCGCGTCGGATCGAGAGAGCGCACGGCGTCGGCGACGCGCAGGGCGTCGAACTGCCCCCATCCCTCGTTGAACGGCACCCACAGCCCGATGCTCGGAACGCTGCGGAGCAGCTCGATCATCGTCTCCAGTTCCGATTCGAACGAAGCTCGGCCCGCGGCATCCGTCCTCCGGAATCTGCGGTGCTGCCGGTCATYGAGCACCAGCGGAGTGACAGCCGGGGCCGTGATCACCATCGGGTGATAGTCGCTGCCCCCGTTTACCGCGTCCTGCCACACGAGCATGCCGATGCGGTCGCAGTGGTGGTACCAGCGCATCGGCTCGATCTTGATGTGCTTGCGCAGCATGTTGTAGCCGAGGCGCTTGGCGAGCTCGATGTCGTACTCCAGCGCGGAGTCGGCAGGAGCGGTGTAGCCGCCGTCGGGCCAGTACCCCTGGTCGAGCAGCCCGATCGGCAGGTACGGGGCGCCGTTGAGCAGCAGCCGCGGGGCGCCGCGCTCGTCCATTCCGACGCCGAAGGAGCGCATCCCGACGTAGCTGGTCACCCGATCCTCGGCCAGGATCACCTGCACGTCGTACAGGAAGGGCGTCTCTGGCGACCACGTCCGCACCCCTTCACGCAGGGCGATGGGTGTCGGCACGCCGACGGTCACGATCGCCTCGGCGGCCGGCATCCCATCGGCCGTCATAACGACTCGGGCGGTCTCACCGCGAGCGGCGTGTGTGCTCTCCACGGTCACCACGACGGTCTCGGCGTCGAGATCCGGGACGAGCACGAGGCGATCGACCGCGACCCGCGGCAGCACCTCGAGCCACACGGTCTGCCAGATTCCGGACTGCGGGGTGTACCAGATGCCGCCCCGCCTGCTCGCCTGCTTTCCGCGCGAGAGCCATGACGTGTCGGTCACGTCGCGCACCGCGACGACGAGCTCGTGGTCGGCGCTGCCGTCCGCGAGAGCCGCGGTGATGTCGAGCGTGAAGGGCAGGTATCCGCCGGTGTGGCCGCCGACCTCGACGCCATCGACCGCGACCCGGCAGGACTGGTCCACGGCACCGAAGTGCAGCAGGACGCGATCGTCAGGCGCGGGCTTTTCGGGGGTGGTGAACCGGCGGCGGTACCACAGCGTCTCGTCAGGAGCCGTCGCCCGCCCGACGCCCGACAGGGCGGTCTCGGGCGAGAAGGGCACCACGATCTCGTGATCGAAGCGCACGGGATGCTCGCGCGGGTCGGCGACGGCAAGCGGGTCGGATGCCGCGAACGGCGTGAACGCGCACTCCCAGCGTCCGTTGAGGCTCTGCCACGAGGGCCGTACCAACTGCGGCCGGGGGTATTCCGGCAGCGGCGCGTGGGCGTCGAGGTCCTCGCCCCAGGCGGTCAGGAGGGTCACGACGTGGGCCCCGTCGGCGCGGGGAGCCGCCGAAGCAGCATCACGGGAATGATGACGAAGGCGGCCACCGCCGCAGCTGCCAGGAAGATCCACGGGGTCGGGACCTGCTTGGTGACACCGAGGTCCTGGAAGGTCTCATTCGCGCCGACGATCACAGCCGCGCCGATGAACGGGCCGATCACCATGGGGATGAGAGTCGCGGCGATCATCCGCAGTCCCTGCACCATTCCGACGCGATCGGCCGGCGTCGCATCGCGCACGGTCGCTGAGATCGCGGCGCCGGTGAGCATCATCCCGCCGATCATGACGGTGCCCGCGATGATGACGCCCAGCATGTCGCGCACGAAGAACATGGCCACCATGCCGGCGATCATGATGCCGACCATCGGCAGGATCGCCCGCACTTTGCCGACGCGGTCGATGACCCGGCMGCCGAGGACGCTCGCGACCGAGGCGAGGATCAGGACGCTCCCAAGAATGATCGCGTACCCGTCGATGCGCAGGTAGCGCTGAATGTAGATGATCAGGTAGGGGAGGAAGACCTGCGTGCTGATCCCGAAGATCGCGAGAGCGGCGAGAGTGACGTACAGGCGCGGGTTCGCCGCCATCGTGCGCGGCCGCAGCCCATACACGAGGGCCGGGAAGTAGCCGTCGGTGGTCACCCCGGCCCCCGGGACGTCCCGCACGAGGAACCATGCGATGACACCCACAACCGCCGTCGCACCGCCGACGATTCCGAAGAAGAGCGACCACTGACCGTCCTTCGTGAGGCCGTCCAGGGCGCCGAAGACGATCAGCATGGCGAGCAGCGGCATGATCGCGAGCACCCCGTCGACGCGGCCGCGGTTCGCGGGAACCGTCGATTCGGTGACCCACGCGTTGAACGCGCCGTCGCTGGCGCCGGATCCGAAGAACGACATGACGCAGTCGAGCACCACGATGGCGACGACAGCGAGACCCACCGCCTGTGCGGTCGCAGCGGCTCCATCGGCGGGCTGGACGAGCCCGAACGCTGCTGTCGTGAGCCCCCAGAGGATGTAACCGACGGCGATGAACGGGCGACGGGTGCGCGCACGATCCGACGCGACGCCGATCAGCATCGTCGCGAGCGTCGCTGCGACAGCGGATGCGGCGACCAGCGTCGCGATGACGTGCGGGTTGTCGGTGATCGTGTCGTAGACGAACACGTTGAGATACATGTTCTCGACGGTCCACGCCACCTGACCGATGAGGCCGACGAGCACGATGGTGACCCACGTGCGCGTGCGCAGACCGGTCGGGGGACGCCCGGGCATCACGATGGCGGGCGAGGTCGAGGAGTGCATAGGGTCCTTGCTGGCACGGCGCTGTGCTGTGAATCGGTGAGCGGGGGGGTGGAACTCATTGTATATTGCCACGTGGCATGAAATTCGCGATCGAACCGTAAGAGGGGTCCCCGTGGTCACACAGATGGACGTCGCGCGCAGAGCGGGGGTCAGCCGGCGAACCGTGTCGAACGTGGTGACCGACTTCCCCTACGTGAAGACCGAAGTGCGCGAGCGGGTTCAACGCGCCATCGTTGAACTCGGCTACGTCCCCAATCGCGCAGCGCAACGACTGCGGACCGGACGCAGCGGAGTCATAGCGCTGCTCGTCCCTGAAGTCGGAGTGGGGTACTTCGGCGAGATAAGCAATCTCATCATCGAGGCGGCCGCCGCTCGCGGAGTCGGGACGATCGTCGCGCAGACCCGAGGATCCCGGACTCGCGAGCTTCAGGAGATCGAGCGTGTCCTCGCCCTGCAGCCAGATGGCCTCATCCTCAGCCCGCTCGGACTCACCGCGGAAGACCTCGAGTCGATTCAGACCCGCTGTCCTATCTCCCTCATCGGGGAGCACTTCCTCGGCAGTGCCGATTCTGCCGTGGCGATCGACAACGTGCGTGCGGCCCGCGAGCTCGTCTCGCACCTGCTGTCGCTCGGGCGTCGGAACATCGCCTTCCTGGGCATGACCGACGATGCCCCACGATTCATGAGCCTCCGCCACGACGGATACGCGGCCGCCCTCCAGGAATTCGGGGTCGAACCGGCGGGTGACATCCGCACTGACGCCTACGAGTTCATCGACGGGTTCACAAGTGGAACCCTTCTTGCTGAGCGGATTCGCTCGGGAGCGGAGATAGACGCTGTCTTCTGCGTCACCGATGAACTCGCGATCGGTGTGATCCGCGCCCTGCACGATGCGGGTCTGCACGTGCCCGGCGACGTGGCGATCGCGGGGTTCGACGACATCGCAG
Organism: Microbacterium sp. P2_F9; assembly: GCF_056403635.1. Classification (NCBI taxonomy): domain Bacteria; kingdom Bacillati; phylum Actinomycetota; class Actinomycetes; order Micrococcales; family Microbacteriaceae; genus Microbacterium; species Microbacterium sp. P2_F9. The sequence goes on from NZ_JBFUFC010000015.1 coordinate 9,669, forward strand.
AGGGTCGGTACTCGACGCCGCGCCTGACGACTGTCTCGCCCGACAAGGAGCAGATCGCGCGGCGCGCGCTCGCGGCGCTGCTGGACGGCCCCGCGCCAGCGAGTGCGATCGAGTATCGACTGAGCATTCGGGAGAGCAGCACCGGGGTGGGCCTGGGCTAGGCGGCAAGGGGGCCGCCGAGGTGAACTGGAACTCAGCTCGGGGTTCCAGCTCCCTCCCCCTGTTCATGTCGGGTGTCGCGGGCGCCTATATCGTCAGCTGCGAACTTCGGCCCACGCGCGGTTCTTGAGCGATTCGTCGATAGCGTCGAGCACTCGCGCCGCGGAGACCGCTTCGTCGATACCGATGCGACTGGGCAGGTCGAACTCGACCATCTGCAGGAAGTAATCGAACTGCTGCGGAACGACACCCTCGAGGCGCCCGTCGAGTTCGGGGTCGAGCATGACGTTGGGCAGTTTGAAGTCGTCCAGTGTGTCTAGCGAAATCCCCTCAGCGGTCACATCGACCTTGACGTTGCCCTCGGTGCCATAGAGCTCGAACTGGGATGCCAGTCCACTGGGCGTGGACTCGGGCAGGACCCAGGAGATCTCGATGGTGCCGACGCACCCGTTCTCCAATTCAGCGAGGATGAGGGCGACATCGACGCCTTCAACGCCTGCTGCAGGAAGAACCTTGGCTGCGGTGGTGGCGGAAACCCGCACGATGGGGCTGCCGCTGATCCATTGCACCAGGTCGATGTCGTGGATGCCTTGGTACATGTAGATCGGTGACGCGCCTCCGTTGGCGAAGCCGACGCTGCGAGGCACGATGCGCGATGCGCGAAAGTGCACGGGGTCGCCAACACGTCCTGATGCGACGATCTGTGCCGCAGACCGGAAGCGGGGGTCGTGGCGTAGCACGTGTCCAACGAGCACCTTGGAGTTCGTCGCGCGCTCCGCTGCGGCCGCGATCGTGCGGGCCCCTTCCAGAGTGTCGGCGAGTGGCTTTTCGACGAGCACGTGAAGTCCAGCTTCGAGCGCGTCGACGGTCACGCCGACGTGGAGACGGTCGGGTACGGCGATGATGACGCCGTCGAGGTGTACTGCTTCGAGCGCATCCTTCAGGGATGGGAACCAGGGCGCGCCGTACTGTTCGGCGACGCGGCGGCCGCTGGCCTCGAATGGGTCGACAATGGCGGTGAGGTTGGCGCGGGGATTCTCGGAGACGATGCGGCAGTGAACCTGCCCCATTCGGCCGGCGCCGACGACGGCGATATTCGTGGCTGTGCCACTCATGCTTGTGCTCCCTTCGTGAGCGTGGGTACCGCGGTGAGGAAACGGCGGGTGAGCGCCATTGGTTCGGTAATAGATGTCCCGACGACGACCGCGAACGCGCCCGCTTCGAACGCGGCCGCCACCTCGGCGGGGGACTTGATGCGGCCTTCTGCGATGACTCGCGTGGATTTTTCGGCCAGCGCGCGGACCAGATCGATATCGGGTTCTCCACTGCGGTTCGGTGGGGAGGTGGTGTAGCCCGCCAGCGTAGTCCCGACCAGTTCGGCACCGAGCGACCGGGCGTGCAGACCGGCGTTGAGACTGTCGACGTCAGCCATTACGAGGATGCCGCGCTCACGGACGGCGGGCAGGAGAGTATCGACGCCCGGGGTTCCTGGTCGAGTTCGAATTGTCGCGTCGAGTGCGACGATGTCGGCTCCGGCGTCTACAAGCGCTTGGGCAGCGTCAACGGTGGGGGTGATCCACTGAGCACCGTTGATGATCATCTTCTCAAGGCCGATGATCGGTACGCTCACCCGTTCGCGTACGGCCGTGACATGCGCGACGCTGTTGACGCGAACGGCGGCAGCGCCGGCAAGGGTGGCTGCTTCGGCAATTGCGGCGATGATGCCGGGGTCACGCAACGGCGATCCGTCGGGCGCTTGGCAAGACACGATGAGTCGTCCGCGTAGCGTCTCAAGGTCGATCATTCTGACTCCTCTATTGCGATGAGACCGGCAAATGCTGGTCGGATGTCGGGTTCTTCTGCGACCACGCGGGCTCCGTCGAGTGCGGCGTCTGAGCGCACGATGAACGGCGCTGGGTGCAGGCCAAGGTGATCAAGAGCGCGGTACACGGCGCTGACGAAAGTCTCCGAGCGGGTGAGCCCTCCGGTCAGCCCGATCGGACCGTCGTCGACTCGCGCGCTGCGGATGGTGAGGGCGAGCTGGTCAGCGGCTTCCTCGAGGATGCGCTGGGCGACTTCATCGCCATCCTCAGCTGCGCGCAGCACATCGGGCGCAAAACCGGCGACGTATCTAGGCGGCGGCGTGGAGCTCATCGCGTCGTGGTAAATGTCCTCGGGTGTTCCGAGGCGCATGCTGGCACGGGCAAGGGCGGTGAATTCTCCGCGACCTTCAATGGCGTCAAGTGCGGCTTGTAGGCCATGCTGACCGAGCCAGAATCCGCTGCCAAAGTCCCCGAGGAGGTAGCCACGGGCATCGATTCGGCGCGGCAAGCCCGAGCTGCCCACGCCGAGCGCTGCCACGCCGGTTCCGCAGATCGCAACGGTGCCTGGGTGCGGCCCGACGGTGCCGAGGAACGCCGTCACGGCGTCCGCCGCGACAACCGTCAGGCGCGGCTGAAGTCGCTTGTGGACCTCAGCGGCGAGCGCGGCAGGTGCAGGAGAACCCTCGACATATCCGGATAGGCCGATGCCGATCGCGTCGAATGATGCAGTGGAAGGAAGCTGATCTGCGATCCGTGCGGCGAGTGCCTGCACCTGAGCGTCCCCGGTCAGCGCGTTCACGCCGACTGGCGATTCGACCACGTCACCGTCTGCCACACGGAGCCGCAAGCCGGTCTGACCAATGTCGACTGCGAGCGTGCCTGTCACGAACGTCCCGTCGACTTCTGCGCGCTTCCGTCCGGGAGCAACGACGCGGTGTCGCTATCCATGAGCCATGTGACGTCGCCGTGGTCCCGGAGCACGCTTGCGGGGAGGGCCTCCGTTCGGGGACCGGCGAGGGTGGCGGACTGCACGGTTGGGTGGACCTCCGAGAAGGCCTTGCCGTGCGTCGTGGTGGCCGTCACTTGACGCCCCCGAATGACAGACCTCGGGCCATGTGCTTCCGGACGAGGATCGCGAAGATCACGATCGGCAGGGTGCCGATCACGCCGGCTGCTGTCAGGCGTGCCCAGTTCGTGCCGAAGAAGCTGAGGAACCCTGCGATCGTCACCGGCACGGTCTGACTGTCGCCGCTGGTGAGCACGAGCGCATAGAGAAATTCATTCCACGACTGGATGAGCGCGAGCACGAAGACAGCGAACGCCGCACCCCACACATTGGGCAGCACCGTCAGGAACAGCGTCCGCCACTCTCCGAGCCCGTCGATCAGTGCCGCCTCGCGGATTTCCCGAGGAAACGCGACGAGGAAGGACCGGAAGATGAGGACCGCCAGAAGGATGGCGTAGAAGCTGTGCACGATCGTGAGTCCGGCGGGATTGCCGGTAAGTCCGACGCTGAAGAAGGTGCGGTAGAACGGAGTCAGTGTCAAAACCGGCGGAACCGTGGTCAGCAGCAGAATCGCGAGCACGACACGTGCGGACCACGCCGACTCCGGCGGCCAGACCTGGGTGGTGAGGTAGGCCAGGGGAAGGCCGACCGCGATCCCCACGATGCTGCTGATGACGGCGACGGTGGTGCTGACGAGCATCGCCTGCCCCATTCCGCCGTCGACCCATGCGTTGACGTAGCTGTCGAAATGGGGAACGAAGAACCAGACAGGGACACGGCTGAACGCGTCCACGTCGCTCTTCAATGAGGTGCTGACAAGCCAGATGACAGGCAGGATGCACCAAAGAACGAAGATGTAGACGGCTGCGACGCGCAGCGTGTGCAGAGCGTTGCGGCGGGTTTTCATCGACGGCCCTTCCAGACGCGCAGACCCATGAGCCGGATGGCACTGGGGAAGAGAACGATCAGAACCACAAGGGAGACGATTACGCCGACAGTGGTGGAATAGCCGATGTCGAACGTCTCGAAGCCGAGGCGGTAGACGTAGTTGCTGATCGCGAGAGTGGACGTGCCTGGGCCGCCCTTCGTCATCGTGTTCACCAGAGCGAAGGTCTTCACTGCGTCGATGACTCGGAGCAGCACGACGATCGCAAGCACGGGGGCGAGCATCGGTATCGTGACGTTCCACAGCATCCGGAAGCCCCCGGCACCGTCAAGCTGTGCGGCTTCGAACGGGGCTGGGTCGAGCGACTCGAGGCCGGCGAGCACGATGATCACGACGAAGGGTGTGTTCTGCCAGACTTCGACGAGGATCACCGCGCCCAACGCTGTCGCAGGATCAGCGAGCCACGCGTGCGCGCCGATACCCACGGTGTCCAGGAACCAGTTGATGAACCCTGACGTGGGATCCATCAGCAGCCGCCACATGAGGCCTGCGACGACCGGGGTCAGCACCATCGGAATGAGGATCAGCGCTCGTAGGACCCCCTTGCCTGGGATGCGGCCGTGCAGGGCGAGAGCGATGGAGAGGCCCAGGAGGAGTTCGATCCCGACTCCAGCGACGACATAGATGAGTGTCACGCGGATGGAGCCAAGGAGTGTGGCGTCGGTGAACGCGCGGGCGAAGTTGTCCAGGCCGACGAAGATGTCCGCGCTGCCGGGCCGCAGCAGGTTTTCCGCGTGCGTGACCAGGTTGATCCCCTGCACCACGATGATCACCAGCAGCGGGATGATGATGATCGCCGCGGGCAGGGCGAGGCTGGCCTGTGCGAGGAGGGGGCGGAGGGAGCGCCGGCGGGGCGAACGCCGGAACGGGGGCTCGACGGTGCTTTCCGTGTCTAGACGTGTTGGCGTCGTGAGATTTGTCATCGTCTGAATCCGTTCCGGCGTTCGCCGAGGTCAGCCGCCCAGCTGGGCGGTGATAGCGTCCTGAGCTGCGTTCAACGCGTCCTTAGCATTGGCCTCCCCGGCGAGGGTGCGGGAAAGTGCCTGGCCGACCTCGGTGATGATGGCGTTGGCGTCTGTTCCCGCGGGGAGATAGTTGACATTTCCGGTGGCCAGCTGCGCGAGCATCGCGTCGTGGAAGGGCCCATACTTCTTGGCGTACGCGTCGCCTTCCAGGACCGCGTTGTGCGTGACGCCGATCGCTTCGGTCGTCTCGACAGCGTTGTTCTGGACCTCTTCGCTCGTGGCCCAGGCCATGAACTTGTACGCGGCTTCCTTGTTCTTGCTGAACGAGCTGAGGTACAGCGCGTGCACGTTGAGCGAGTTGTTGGTGTTGCCGCTGGCGGGCGGGTCGGAGATCGCGTAAGGGATGGGCGCGTAACCCACCTTGCCAGCGACGACGCTCGCCTCGGGGTCCTCGTTGAAGGGTCCGTTTGCGGTGGCGTCGATCGTCATCGCAGCGGTTCCCTGCGTGAATGCGATGCGATTCTGCTCCCAGTCGAAGTTGCCCACGCCTGAGGGTCCGTAGTTCTTGAGCAGGTCCGCCCAGAACTGCGCGGCCTCGACCGACTCGGGCGAGTTGACGGCCAGCTCGTCGCCGTCGTAGAAGTCGCCACCGAACGCGCGGAGGAAGCCGGCCCACGGGTAGACGCTCTGGATGCCGGGGGCGCCGCGCAGAGTGATTCCCGCGACGGATCCGCCGGATCCTTCTTGGATGATCTTGGCGTCCGCCTCGAGCTCGTCCATCGTGGCGGGCGGGCCGTCGATGCCGTACTGCTCGAACAAGTCGGTCCGGTACATCAGCCACGTGCTCTCGCCGTAGACGGGGAGCCCGAAGGTGGCGCCATCGGCTTGCATGGGGGCGAGATAGGGCTGGTAGAAGTCGTCGAATGCGACGAAGTCTGAACCGTCTGATTCGTATTTGGCGAGGTCGTCGACGTAGCCGGACTCGAAGTACCCGGTGCCGTAGGTGTTGTCGGTGAACACGACGTCGTAGTCGCTGGACTTCTGACTGAAGTTCAGCAGGATCTTGGCAGCCTGGTCGCTGTAGGGCACCGTTTCGATGTTGACCTTGATGCCGGTCTGCTTTTCAAACTCGGGCAGAAGCGTCTTCCAGTTGTTGGTGTAGGAGATGTCCTCGGCCAGGACAGTGATGGTGGCGCCGTCACCCCCCGCGGAATCCGACGAACCGGAGCAGGCGGTCATGCCGGCAGTTGCGGTTGCAAGACCGACCAGACCGACGCCGATACGGACGGCGAGCCGTGGTGCACGAGAGCGGGCTGCGCTCATGAGAAATCCTCCGTTGGAAGTGGTGCATTCGGGATGGGTACCAATTACCATAGGGTTACTAAAGCACCCTAGGGTTATTGAGAACGTACACGGTCATCAGACAGATTGCAACAAGCCGCGGCGAAGTCCGTGATACTCATGAACTTGTTCGGCGCATGGAGGAGGGCAAGTGGCTACTGCGAAGTATGAGCTGGTCTTGAAGGACCTGTCGGCTCAGATTGCTGAGATGCGCCCCGGCGATCAGCTGCCGACTGAGCAGCAGCTCGCTGCAAGGTTCAGCGTCTCGACGATGACTGTTCGTCGGGCACTGCAAGCCCTGACGAACGCCAAGCGCATCGTTGGAATCCGGGGAAAGGGCACGTTTGTCGCTGAGCCAGCACTAACCAAGCGGATGACGCTCGCGTCCTTCACCGACTCGATGAGGGTCGCCGGCCGAACTGCCCGCGCAGAGGTCCTGTCCGCTGGCATCGCGCGCGCGGGAAGCGAGGTGGCCGCCGAGCTTGGAGTCGACTCGGCAGATGCGGTGTACACAGTCGAAAGACTGCGATTCGGCGACGACACCGCGCTCTGCATCGATCGATCCCGCCTGCCCGCCGACCTCTTTCCCAATCTCCTCGGAAACGATCTCTCGGGCTCCCTGTACGAAATCCTCCGCCGTCGGTATGACGTCAATCTGGCCCGGGCCTCATCTCGGGTGTCCGCGGTACGCCCCACACCGCAGGAGGCCGACCTCTTGGGCATCACCACCGATCAGCCGTGCTTGCGAGTGATAGCGCGCGGCGGCACGGCTGGTGGCCGAATCGCCGAGGTCACCCGGTCGCTATATCGTGGCGACCTCTATGAACTGCTCATAGAGCCCGAAGGACCCGACGTATGACGCAAGGACGGAACTCGCGCCGTGCGGAACATCTCGCCCGGATTGACAACCACTCGGTCAAGGCCACGTTCTCCACCACCAGTGCTCGATCTCGTTCCTGTTCGATCGTCATCGATCGAACAGCGTTTGGTGATCGCGGCGCCGAGGTGACCGCCCTACGGCCGACTTGCGAGTCTTAGGTTCTCCATTCCACCGTCGACCGCGAGGCTGGCGCCGGTTGTCGACCCGGAGCGCGGGCTCGCCAGGTAGGCGACGGCATCCGCGATCTCATCCGCCGATACGAGCCGACCATGTGGTTGCCGTGCCTCGAGTGCCCTGCGCTCCGCTTCGGGGTCATCCGACCTGTCCAGAAGCCGGCCGACCCATGGAGTGTCCGCGGTCCCCGGGTTGACGCAGTTGACGCGGACTCCTTCGCGCAGGTGATCGGCGGCCATCGCTCGGGTGAGGGAGAGGACAGCTCCCTTTGAGGCGCTGTACACGGCTCGCTGTGGGAGTCCCGCGGTCGCGGCGATCGAGCAGATGTTCACAATCGACGCGTGGGAGGACGCCCGCAGGTGCGGAAGAGCCGCTCGGCTGAGCCGAACGATTCCCATCACGTTGATACCGAAGACGCGCAACCACTCCTCGTCCGGGTTGTCCTCCACGGTTCCTTGTGCACCTATACCGGCGTTGTTGATCAGGATGTCGATCCCGCCGAATTCGCTTGCCACCGCGTCGACGGCTGCGCGGACGGATGAGTCGTCGCCGACATCCGCGCGAACCGCGAACGTATCCGGGTTCGCGGAGTCGATGTCGAGGTCCAACACGGCGACGCGTGCACCCCCATCGAGCAGTCGGCTGGCGATCGCCGCTCCGATGCCCGAGGCTCCCCCAGTGACGATCGCGACGAGACTGTCGAACTCCTGTGTCATTGCTCGGCTCTCTCTGGCGGCCACTATGCCTGTCCGAATTGTTGGCGCTGGCGACCCAGTCCTTCGATCTCGATCTCGACCACGTCGCCTAGTTTCAGGTAGGGGAAGCGCCCGGATAGCGCGACGCCCTCCGGAGTTCCGGTCAGGATGACGTCCCCTGGCTCCAGAGCGAGGTGCTGGCTGAGGTGCCAGATGATCTCGTCGACCGAGAAGATCATGTCCGCGGTGGTGGAGTCCTGGCGAGGCTCGCCGTTGACCCAGCTGCGCAGCCGGAGGTTGCCGACATCCACCTCGTCCGGCGTCACGAGCCACGGTCCGAGCGGGCTGAACCCAGGCGCCGACTTGCCCTTGCTCCACTGCCCTCCGGAAGTTTCGATCTGGAAGGTGCGCTCGGACAGGTCGTTTGCCGCGAGGTAGCCGGCGATGTGCGCCGCGGAATCGGCCGGCGATTCGAGGTACAGAGCACGCTTGCCGATCACGACACCGAGCTCCACCTCCCAGTCCGTCTTCACGCTGCGCCGAGGGATGTCGACCGCATCATCGGGGCCGCCGAGCGTGTTCGGAGTCTTGAGGARGAGCACCGGGCTCGACGGCGGGTTCGCACCCGACTCGGCGGCGTGTGCGGCGTAGTTCAGGCCGATGCACAGCACCGCGCTCGGCCGTGCGATCGGTGCGGCGATGCGCAGGGCTGCTGCGTCCACGATCTCGGGTAGTGCACCGCTCGCTGCGGCGGTTCGGATCTTGTCGATCGCACCCTCGGCGATCGAGGTCGAGTCGAGGTCAGAAATTATGCCGCTTAGGTCGTACACCGCGGTGTCCGTGATGAGCGCGGGCCGTTCCGCCCCCCGTTCGCCGAGTCTTGCCAGTTTCATGCGTCGGGTCCTTCCAAGTGTTCGCGGACGGACCAGCTGAGGTCCCACAGCAACCGGCCGAGTGGGCGCTGCGGCTCGGGTGAGGCGCCTTCGATCAGGAACGGCGCCACCTGTGCGAGCCACCACGGGCTGGTCGGGTCGACGTCCAGGATCTTCTCCATGCGTTCTCGGTTCTCGACGTGAACGCAGTGGGTGAGCACGTCGTCGCGGAGGTAGATCTGCCAGCCGGTGATGCCGGCCGCGCGCAGCGACTCGTCGACACGGCGTGGCACCGCGTGATGGAGGCGCTCAYAGTCCTCCGCCGCCCCGGGTTTCAGTTTCGTGCACGACTCGTAGTAGTCGGTTGTGGTCATGAGGTCTCCCGCAGGTGTTGGAGCATGGATGCCGCCCGTTGACGACTCTGGAAGAGTTCGGCGTTGCGAGCGACCTGGTCCGCGGACTCCGCGCCGACGACCACGGACGCGACCGCCACGGGAGCGGCGGCGAATGCGAGTGCGGCCTGCGGGAGCGTCGTGTCGAACAGTCCCGCCGCGACAGCCAGCTCTCTCGCCCGGGCCAGCTGTTCATGGGGAACAGCCTGGTATTCATAGTGGCTGTCTCGTCGTGGCTCATCGGCCGCCAGAAGACCACTGTTGAACACACCCACGTTGATCACCGAAATGCCGTTCGCGTCGCAGAGCGGCAGCAGTCGCTCTGCGGCGGGGTGCTCGAGGAGCGTGTAGCGACCCGCGACCATGAGCGCATCGACGCACCCGGTCTCGGCGAACGCGACCAGGGCTTCGATGGATCCGGATCCGACGCCGATCGCACCGACCTCACCGTTGTCTCGCAGCGCCTCGAGGGCGGGGAGCGCCTCGTTCAGGGCCCAGTCGAGGTGCTCTTGCGGGTCGTGGATGAGCACAAGGTCAATGTGGGTGGTGCCCAGGCGGTACAGGCTCGTGTCAAGCGAAGCCCTGACGCCCTCTGCGCTGAAGTCCCACCGAAAGTGGGGCTCGGCTTCTCGGTCGGTGAGGATGCGGCCAACCTTGGAGCTGAGGGTGTACTCGGAGCGTGGGTATGTGCGCAGGGCGTCGCCCAGACGCCGCTCGGCGAGGCCGAACCCGTAGAGCGGAGCGGTGTCGAAGTACCGGATGCCCTCGCTCCAGGCGGTGTCGACGATGTCGACGCAGTCTTGGGCGGTCAGTGGGCGGTACAGGTCACCGAGTTGGGCGGTGCCGAGCCCCATCTCCGACACCTGCACACCCGATGCGCCAAGCCGGTTACTCTGCACGGCCGAAACTCCCGTGTCCGAGCGTCAGGCGATCGGGTCCGAATGCCGCGAGCGCGCCGTCGACGATGCCAGAGCTCGGGACGCTCACCGTCACGTTGCGGCCTGCTGCAAGCGCCACTCTTCGTACTCGACGCGGGAATTGCTGGAGAGCGGGTAGTAGTCCGAGAGCCGAGCGCCCTGGTCGAGGCGGAGCCGGCTGAACTCTTCCCAGTTCTCGTGATCCTCGGCGGACTGCACGAGTTCGAGGGCCTTGCCGGAGGGGACGATGACGGCTCCGTCGTCGTCGGCGACGACGACATCACCGGGAAGGCAGAGCACGCCGCCGGCGGCGATGGGCACGTCGTACGCCCAGGGGAACAGATCGGTCTGCGACGCGTAGTGCGGTGTGGTGCCGGTGCACCAGATGGGGACGCCGAGTTCTCGCACTCGGGCGGCGTCGCGAATGCGTCCGTCGACGACGATGCCGGCTCCGCCGCGCTTCTTGAAGTAGCGCACCAGCATGTCGCCGAAGCATCCGGTGAAGGCGCTGCCGAAGGCCTGCACGACGAGCACGTCACCGGGCTGGATGGTCTCGAGCACAGCCCAGAGGGCGGTGTTGCGCTCGACGTACTCCTGGCTGACGCCGCTCGCCACATCCTCGCGTTGCGGCATGAACTGCAGAGTCACCGCGGAGCCGACGATCTTGTGCCCGCTCTCCAGCGGGGTGGGACCGTCGACGTAGGTGCGACTGATGCCCAATCCATTGAGTTTCGCGCAGGCTGTCGCTGCGCTGACGGCGTCCATGCGACGCAGCAGGTCGGGGTCGGCGCGGTCGAACGTGCCGCCTCGAACAGGGAGGTCCCAGACACCCGTGATCAGCGGCTGCGTCGCCGACTCGGTGGCAATGGTGTGGCTCATGTGCGGTCCTGATCTCGTCGTGTGCGAATGAGGTGTGCGCGGGAGTGAAGGCCCTGCGGGTGATGTCCGTGATCGCGTCGGTATTCGCGATCGGTCGCGCCTTAAACCAGCAGGCCGGCCGGCTCGGGGACCTGTTCCCAGGCCTCCTCGAACCCGATGCCGGGGAAGGTCAGCGCGTGGACATTTCCGTACGCGTCGACCTCGTCCGGCCGCACGACGGTGCTGGAGGCGATGAGCGACTCGAAGTAAGTCGTGTTGCTGATCGCCATGCAGAGATGCTTCGCCGCCTCGCCACCACCGTGCACTTCCGCCCGCAGGAGGAACGAATCGGCGAGATGTGCGGTGCGCATGGCTCCCGTGATGCCGCCGCGCAGTCCCGAGCTCGTGCGGACCACCGAGGCGCCGCCGGCGACGATGAAGTCCGCAGTCTTCATGTGGACGCCCTCGGCGACCTCGCAGACCATCAGTGGCACATCGACGCGTTCGCTGAGTCGGCGGTAGGCGTCGACGCTGAACTCTTTCATCGGCTCCTCGTACCAGAGGTAATCCGCCTCCGAGAGGGCACGGCCGAGGTAGGTCGCATCGAGGAGGTCGAATCCGGCGGACCCGTCGTACATCAGCGGTACTCCGTCGCCGACATGCTCGCGAAGCGCGAGGCACAGCTGTGCGTCCCGTCGGGCGTCGCCCCAGGCGTGCAGCTTGATCGCGGTGTACCCAAGCTCGAGGCACTGGTCCGCGACGTCGAGGTATTCCTCGATGCTGCCGAACGTGACGGTCGACGCGTACGCAGGGATCGAAGAGCGGTACGACCCGAGGAGCTGGTGCACCGGGAGCCCGGCGGCCTTACCGGCGATGTCCCACAAGGCGACGTCGATCATCCCGTGGATGAACACGGGGAACCGCTCAATCCGGTCGAGTTCCCAGACCCGGTGCCAGAGATACTCCCGGGCGAGCGGATCCTGGCCGATGAGCTCCGCCCTGAGGCGGCGGTCGACGATGTCTTTGAGGATCAATCMTCGCGGTGCGAAGTTGAGTCCGGTGATCCCGGCATCCGTGCGAATCGCCAGCCAGGCTCCTTCGCCGGCGGGCTCCGACCCGGGAAGGCCGTCCCGCCACACGAAGGCGGGTGACGCGGCAGGAGTGAGGATCGGGATCACATCGACGGCGATGATCTTCATTGGTCCAACTTTCGATCGGCGCCGGCGAGTCGCGGCACGGACAGGGGCGTAGGAGATGGGACGAGCGGAGAGATGGTACGGCTCAGCCCTTGGATGAGCCATCGAGGATCCCTCGGACGAGGAATCGCTGGAAGAAGATGAACAGCAGCGCGATGGGGACGACGACGACCAGACCCGCCATGGCGGCTTCGGGGTAGGTGATCGGCAGGAAGTTGCCCCCCGAGCTCGGCCTCAATGCCGAGCTCCCCGAGATAAGGGTGCCCAAGCCGACCGGCAGGTTGAACATGCTCGCGTCGGTGAGCATCACATACGGCAAGAAGTAGTTGTTCCAGTTCGCGATGAAGGCGAAGAAGACGAGCATGCCGACGACCGGCTTCGCCAAGGGCAGCGCGATGCGGAAGAAGACACCGAGCTCCGAGCATCCATCGATTCGGCCGGCCTCCAGCAGCTCCGGGGGCAGCGACGTCGAGAAGTAGACGAAAGCCAGGTAGACCCCGAACGGGAAGAACGCCGCAGGCAGAATCACCGACCAGATGGTGTTCACGAGGTGAAGCGCGTTGATCTCCATGAAGAGCGGAAGCACCATCGCGGCCGCGGGGACCACCATCGCGAACAGCGTGGCCACGAGGATCAGCTTTCGTCCGGCGAAGCGCATCGTGGCGAGGGCGTACGCCGCTGGAAGCGCAATTGCGACGGTGATGATCAAGGGCACGACTGCGTAGATGACGGAGTTGGCGATCCACAGGAAGATCGCCCCGTTGTCGTAGGCGGCGAGGTGCTGCCACGACTCGACGTACCGTGTCAGGGTTCCCCAGCCGAGCGGCGCGGCGATCAGCGCAGCATCGTCCTTGCTGGGCGCGAGGACGAGCCAGATCAGCGGGACGAGGCAGAACACCGCGAATCCCCAGAGGATGACCCATCGCAGCGCGGCACCCGGCGTGAGGCGCATTCTGCCCCGAGATCTGCCAGATACGTTTCGCGTCGGCGGTGCCGGATTGTTCGTCACGGTGGGCTGCTCCTCGGTGAGGGTGAGACGTGACATCAGGAGTCGACCTCCGTCTGGAAGAAGTTCGTGCGGAAGATGAGGATCACCGCGGCGACCATCGCGAACACGAGCAGCACGACGGAGACCGCGGCCGACATCCCGAAGTCGCCCTGCTGGAACGCGAATGCGTACCCGAGTTGGTTGAGAGACCACCAGGACGACCCGGCTTGGGTGATCGCGTAGAACAGCTGCGGTTCGACGAAGACCTGAAGTGCGGCGGCGAAGGAGAGGATCACCATGTAGGCGACGTACTTTCCGATCAGCGGCAGCTTGATCGAGATCGCTGTGCGGAAGGCCCCGGCTCCGTCGATGCGCGCGGCCTCGAGCACGTCCTGTGAGACGGATTGAAGAGCGCCGTACATGATCACGATCCATTGGCCCACGCCGGTGGCGAACGCGACGATCGCGAAGATCACCGCGAGGTTGGATGTGGTGAAAACCTGATTGTTGTGCTCGAAGCCCATGGCATGCAGGGCGGGCGCCCAGGGGCTGAGCTCGGGGCTGAGCATGAAGTACCAGAGCATGACCGCGGCCGAACCGGTCACCGCGCCAGGGAGGAAGTAGATCAGTCGCAGAGGTCCACCGGACCGGCTCACGCGATGATGCAGGAGGAGGGCGAGCATCAGTGTTCCCAGCACCATGACCGGGATCCAGATCGCCATGAAGGTGAGGACGTTGACGGCCGCCGGCAGGAAGCGGAAATCCTGGAAGACCGTGAAGTAGTTGGCGAGGCTGATCTGCCCCGGGGCCATCACCGGCCGGAGCGACTGAACGATCGCCCACACGGCCGGAACGATCCCAAAGGCCAGCAGGAAGACGACGTACGGTGCGGAGAAGGCCCAGCCCCTCACGTTGCGCCTTGTCGCGCTCGCGGTCCTTTGCATCAGCCTGGCCTTTCTGGAGTTCCCGGAGGGTGGTGGTGGGAAGGGCGCCGCAGCGCCCTCCCCACCTGGTCGAGCTACTTCGAGGAGACCGCGTAGCCCGCTGTGGCGGCAAGACTCGCGAGCTGGCTCTGCAGGGCCGGCATCGCCGAACTCATCGACTCGCCTGCGGAGACCGCTGCGGCGACGGTGTTCGTGAATGCGGCGTTGGCGTCGTAGCGAGTCACTGCGGTGGCGGGATTGATCTTGGAGGCCTGGTCCACGAGGACCGCAGACGGGTCTTCGGCGTAGAACGGATCCGACGAGATCTTCTCGAGCCACGCCTCAGCGGCCGGCTTGTACGCCGGGAACGCCGGCGAACTGGTCTGGTAGCCGGCGTCGGTCGCGGCGAACTGCGCGACCTCGACGGCCCGCTTCAGGTTGGCGGAGTGCTGCGAGACGACGTAGATGCCGCCACCCTGCGCGCCGGACCAATTCGTGTCCTCGCCATCCCACAGCGGCATCGGCGCTGCGGCCAGCGCTCCCGCCGGATAGTGGAAGCCCGTCTCAGGCTTGAACATGTACTCGCCGAACCACGAAGCGGCGGGCAGCATCAGCAGCTTGCCGTCCTGCGCTTCCTTGGCGAAGCCGGGATCGAACGGGCCGAGGCGGCTGACGGAGCCGTTCTCCAGCATCGGGTCGAGCATCGAGGTGACCCGAGTGCACTTCTCATCCTCGGTGTTGATGACGACCTCGGTGCTGCTCTTCACCGTCTGCAGCGGGCATCCGCTCGACCAGAGGTATTCGTAGAACAGCGTCGAGCTGGCCGCACCGATCAGGTAGCCGGGGTGCTCGGCCGCGACCTTCTCGCCCAGTTCCTGGTACTCGTCCCACGTCGTGGGCAGGCTGTACCCGAACTCCTCGAGCAGCGGCTTGTTGTACCAGAGCACGTCCTGCGCCAGGTCGTTCTGCAGGCAGTAGAGGTGACCATCGATCTTGCAGAGCGAGTTCTCGGTGGCGAAGTCCTTCTGCACGTCTGCCGGGACGAGGTCGTCCAGGTTCTGCGTGAAGTTGAACAGCGGGCTCTGCAGCGAGGCGACGTCGTTGGGCTGCGGGTCGAACAGCACGTCCGGCCAGCCCGAACCGACCTGGTTCGCGAGCTGGATCTTGCTGAGGTAGGTGGACGGGTCGATCGCCTCGAACTTGAGCTTCACGTCCGGATTCGCCTTCTGGTACGCCTCGAAGGCGGGCTGGCGCGTCGCGTCACCCCACACGAGGATCTCGGCATTGGGGTCCTGCGTCGGCTCGTTGGAAGCGGACGTGCCGGCGCATCCGGCCAGGGCTGCTGCTGTCAGCGCGATGGCAACGGGCACGCTGGCCCGCCGGGCCCAGAGGGACTTCTGATGAGAGTTCATCGATTCTCCGTTGAATGTGATTGGTCGGGGCTGCAAGAGCCTCATGTACGTTACTTGAAGTTCTTGACTGGAAACTTCGTACACGATTCAGCTATCGTGAGCGTGACGCGGTGCGGAGTCAACCCAGAACGCCCGACCAACACAGTTCAGACGCGAAATCGACGAAATCGTGTTTTACGGAGGAGTGAAGTGGCGATAGATCTGACCGGCGATCAGTCGGACACGGAGACGGGATCGGTCGAGTTGCGCCTGCCACCGCGGAGCCTCCTCGCGGACGACGTCTACGAGACTCTTCGAGACAACCTGCGTGCCGGCAGGATCCCGGCCGGCACGCGCATGAATCTCGATCAACTCGCTCGCGAGTTGCACGTCTCGAACACGCCGGTGCGGCAGGCGCTCGCGAGACTCGAAGCCGACGGACTGGTGACCAAGGAGCCGTATCGCGGCTTCACCGCGTCCGCGCTGCTCGACTCGCAGACAACCTCGGACGTGTACGAGTTCCGCCTCATCCTCGAACCCGCGCTCGCCGCACGTGCGGCGGCGATCGCTGTCGAGCCTGGCGCCGACATCTCCGAGCTCGCACAGATCTGCGACGCCGAAGTCATCGCGCGATTGATCGCCGACGGCGATGACGAGCAGCTCGGCGTGCGGGACTACCTGTTCCACGTCGCGGTCGCCAAACTGGCGGGAAACAAGATCGCCGCGGAGTCCTTGACGCATGCGATGGCGCGTGTGCCCGGCTACACCGCCCGAGACAGACTTCCCGCGATGGCAGAAGCGTGGCACGAACACCAGGTCATCGGTGCCGCGGTTTTGGCGGGTGACGCGCAGGCGGCAGCCGCAGGCATGCGCGATCACCTCCGCGGCGCCTACAACCGTATGCGGGCTCTGGTCTGAGCGCCGCCCGGCGCATGTCCCGCCCGATTGTGTCCCGGTCACGGCAAGGCGGCCCGACAAAAGAACCGCATCACGGAGAACAAACGGAGTCTGACGTGCACCTCTACCCGGCCGACCACCCTGCCCTCGACATCCGGGGTGCGCTTTTTCTGGAACCCGTCGAAGGTGGAGGACTGCGCCCGCATCGTTTGCCCGAGACGTCGCTGACTTGGATCCATAGTGCCGGGATGCGGCTCATGGTCGATACTGCGGCCGGTGTTCGCGTGCACTTCACGACGCGCGCGAGTCGCATTGAGATCCTCGCCGCCGTGCATCCCGTTGACTACCAGGATCTCGTCGTCCTCTCGGCATCCGTCGACCTTGTCGTGAATGGGGAGCTACGACGTTCCGAGCAGGTGATCGGCGGCGCAGCCACGTTCGACCATGTCAACGACCGCGTCGAGGTCAACACCGGACCGCCAGTCGTTGTCGTGTTCGATGGCCTTGGATCGGACGACAAGTCGGTCGAGCTGTGGTTGCCGCACTCCGCTGTGACGGAGCTGTTCGAAATCTCCGCGGACCAACCGATCCGACCTGCGGATGCGTCGGACCGACCCCGCTGGGTGGTCTACGGATCCTCCATCACAAACTGCATGGAGGTGACTCGTCCCACGAGCACGTGGCCCGCAATCGCGGCTCGCACTCTCGGCTACGACCTTATCGACCTGGGGTTCTCCGGCAATGCTGTGCTAGATCCCTTCGTCGCCCGCGCGATCCGCGACACCAAGGCGGAACTGATCACCCTCAAAGTTGGCATCAACATCGTCGGTGGGGAACTGATGCGGGAGCGGGTGTTCATCCCCGCCATGCATGGTTTCCTCGACACGATTCGGGACGGGCACCCGGAAACTCCCATTCAGGTGATCTCGCCCATCGCCTGCGCCCAGTTCGAGTCAACTCCCGGGCCGAGAGGAGTTGACACGGCGAGTGACGAGGCCTCCTCACTCGCGCCCGAGCCGTACCCGGCGGGTTCCCTGACGCTGGCACGGATCAGATCGATCCTGCGCGAGATCGTCGAGATTCGCGCCGCGAGGGGTGAGCGCGTCGCCTATCTCGACGGTCGTGATCTGTTCAGCGATGCAGACATCCGGGATGGACACCTCCGGGATGGAATTCACCCCGACGAAACTGGCTACCGCCTGATCGGTGAACGCTACGCGCAACTGCCCGCTCACGCCCTGGCCCGTGCATGACCGGCTCGGTCCTGCTGTCGACATCGGCAAGACGCTCTTCCGACGGTAAGACGCAACCACCGGCGGAGCGGCCCAGCCAGGGACGGTAGACGCGCCGACCTACTGTGAGGGAGATGCCCACGGTGGGGCGCCATCAAACGGCACTCGGTCGTGCCTGCCAACGACGGCTGATCCAACCTCGCGGAATTCCGCAGCTCTTGGCGAAGAATCTGTTCGATCAGAGGTGCACCGCTGCGCGGGAGTGGCCTCGCGAGAGCCAGTCAGTAGCCCCGGTCTCGCTTAATTAGCTCAGGTCGATGTCCCTGTTCGATCAGCTCGATCAGCTTCGATTGGGTTCGGATGTTGCCATTCCGTTGCCACGCTCCACGAGATGAGCGACAACCGATCGCAGGTCTGGCGCGAGTAGATCGGGGCCAAGGCGATCGAGCCCTCGCGGGAGGTCAGGACGGTGCGCCTGACCGATAGTCGCCAAGGTTGCAATACGTCGACTTCTTTCGTAAGGTTCTTTCAATACTTCGAAGGGATCACAGTGACCGACGTCCTCATCCGGCGGATCCTGCATGTGCAGGCCGGGGGCACCTCCCTCCTCCTCCAGGTCCCTGACCAGACGGCCCCGTCCATCGCCTATTGGGGACCGGCTCTCGGCGACCCGGATGACGCCGAGCTGGACGCCATCATCCAGGCGAACCTCCCCCAGCAGCGCGTTGGCGACATCGATCGGCCGACCCCCGTCAGCCTCATTCCGGTCAGCGCGGAGGGATGGACCGGCGCTCCCGGCATCGAGGGACACCGCGGGCGGCGGGCATTCTCGCCGGCGTTCGTCTGTCTCGACCACAGCGTCGACAGCAGCGAACGCGGTGCGCGCATCACATTGCACTGCGCGGATGTCGAGTCCGCTCTCGAGATGACCATCAGCATCGAGGTGCTGCCGTCGGGACTTGTGCGGCAGCGGCTGCTCGTTCGCAACACCGGCCCGGGCGAGTACGAGGTGCAGGCGCTCCGCGCGGTCTTCCCGATCCCAAACCACGTCGACGAACTGCTCGACCTCACCGGCCGCTGGATGCGCGAGCGAGTCCCGCAACGCCATGCCCTGACTGTCGGCCGCTATGCCCGGGAGAGCCGCAAGGGCCGCCCCGGCGCGGACGCGTCCCTGCTGCTCATCGCAGGCGAGCACGGCTTCGGATTCCAGCACGGCGCGGTGCGCGCCGTGCACGTCGCCTGGAGCGGAAACCACGAACTCGCGGCTGACCGGACTATCCTCGGCGGAACGGTGCTCACCGGCGCCGAACTGTCGCTGCCGGGCGAACTGGCCCTCGCACCCGGCGGCGAAGTCCAGAGTCCATGGGTTTACGCCGCACACGGCGAGGGTCTCAACGAGCTCGCCCAGAGGTTCCACGCCTTCCTGCGCGACCGCGATGGGCACCCTCACTCTCCCCGTCGCGTGATCATCAACACGTGGGAAGCGGTCTACTTCGACCACGACTACGCAAAACTCTCCGAGCTCGCCGAGCTCGGAGCATCTATCGGCGCCGAGCTTTTCATGCTCGACGACGGATGGTTCCTCGGTCGCCGCGACGACCGACGTGCCCTCGGCGACTGGTACGTCGACCCGGACGTCTGGCCGAACGGGCTCCACCCGATCATCGATCGGGTGCACGACCTCGGCATGGACTTCGGGATCTGGGTCGAGCCCGAAATGGTCAGCGTCGACTCGCGGTTGGCGCGAGAGCACCCGGAGTGGGTGCTTCGACCGGGGAAGCGGATGCCGCCGGCTGCGAAGTGGCAGCAAGTGCTCGACTTCTCCAATCCCGAGGTCTACGACTACATCCTCGAACGACTCGACTGGCTGCTCCGCGAGCATCAGATCGAATATCTCAAGTGGGACCACAACCGGGACGTGCTCGAGCCCGGCGACAGCCTCACAGGCTTCCCCGCCCTTCACGCGCACACCCTCGCGGTGTACCACCTCATCGACGAGCTGCGCCGACGTCACCCGCACGTCGAGTTCGAGAACTGCGCCTCCGGCGGGTCCCGCATCGACCTCGAGATCCTCGCCCGCACGGAGCGCACCTGGATCAGCGACACTGCGGACCCCATCGAACGCGCCACCGCGCAGCAGTACACGAGTCTCCTCGTCCCGCTCGAGATGACCGGCAACGACATCGCCGCCGCCGTCTCGCACACCACGGGCCGCAGCTCCTGGATGGACCTCCGCGGTGGGGTCGCCCTCCTCGGCCATCTCGGAATCCAGTGGGACCTCACCCGCGCCACCGACGCCGACCGCGCTGAGCTGGCGGCATGGGTGGCGCTCTACAAGCGCCACCGCGCACTGCTGCACTCGGGTCGCGCCATCACCCTGGACCACCCCGATCCCGCGGTGCTCATTCGCGGTGTCGTCGCTGTCGATCGCACGGCCGCCGTCTTCACCATCGCCCAGCTGACCTCGAGCCTGGCACCCTCGGCCGGTCGCATCCGCCTTCCGGGCCTCGATCCCGATGCGCGCTACGACGTGCGGGTCGATAACCCGGGGCTGGCAATCCGCTCGCGCGCATACACACCATCGAGGTGGGTCACCGAGGGCGTTCGACTCACAGGACGGATGCTGTCCCTGATCGGGCTCGAAACACCGGTCCTCGATCCCGAGCAGGTCATCGTGATCGTGCTCGAACGCGCCTGACATCGGATGGTTCGTCGATCGCGTAAAGACGCAGGTCAACCAACCATCCGATGACTATCCCGCCGGGCTGAGTTCGGTGAACAGTCGGTCCTCGGCGCGATCGAGCGCGAGCCGAATGGCACCGATGGTGACCGCCTCATCGCCGAGCGAGGAGCACACCACAGTCGGGGGGAACGGGGTCTCCGCCTTGATGCGTTCGCGTACCGGCCCGGCGAGTGCTTCGCCGGCCGCCGAGACGCCGCCGCCGATGACCAGAACTTCGGGATCGATGGTGATGAGCATCGGCATGATGCCCGACACCATTTCGTCGACAAAGGTATCGATCCGGCCCTGGGCGGCGCGGTCCCCGATCTTCGCAGCTTCGAAGACCGCCCTCGCGCCGTCGCCCCCCGAAGGTCGGTCGAGGTTCATCAGGTCGCCATAGTCGTCCCGCCAGGGCGTCGCTTTCCACAGTCCCACCTGTGTCGCCGCGCCATGGCTGCCGTAATGCGGCCGTCCCCCGATCAAGGCCGCGGCGCCGAGGCGCCGTCCCGCGTGCAGGTAGACGATGTTCGAGGCGTCCTGCGCGGCACCGACCCAGTGTTCGGCGAGGGCCGCCATGGGCATGTCGCTGACCGCTTCGGCGCGGAAGGGGTAGCGCTCTGCCACCCAATCGCCGAGGTTCAGTCCCACCCATCCCGGGATAGCGCGGTTGAAGACAACAGTGCCAGTGGGGTCAACGGTGCCGGGCGTGGCAATGACCGCGTCCGTGACGGGCCCGGCATTCGCGGCAAGAGCAGAAAGCGATGCGTCGATGGTCTTCCCCAGCGACTCCAGCCGCCGTTCGACGGGCCAGGACGGCTCGAGTTCGAGGCGTGCCCTGGCGACGATGTCACCGTTGAGGTCGCTGATCAGCACGACCACTTTGTATGCACCGATGTCCGCAGCGAGCACGTAGCCCGCGTCCGGACGAAACTGGAATCCTTGGGCAGGGCGCCCGATGATCGTCCCGTCACGATCGGGTGCCACCGAGGATGCCCAACCGTTTGAGACCAGATCGTCGATGGCCTGCTTCGCTGTCGGCCGGGAAAGTTTCGCCTTCTGGGCGAGGTCGGTGATGGTATGAACGCCGCCCGCATGCAGCACCCGCAACACCGCCTGCAGATTCAACCGACGAAGAACCGAAGGGTCTCCGCTGACCGCGGGGTACTCGCCCATGCTCCTCCGGTTCGGTCGAGTCACCACTGCGGTGACAGTCGATGTGCGTGCATTCACCGTATTGGACTCCTTCACTTGCGATGGCAACCGGGTCGCTCAGGAACTTATGAAACAATCTTTGACATCTCGCCCGGGTGGTGCAACACTTACGATACATAAGAAAGGTGCTTTAGTAACTGCACCTCGCACCAACCTGATGAATCGAAAGGATTCCCTGTGTCCAAGAAAGCCATCGCAGCACTCGGCGCCGCAGTAGTCGCCGTACTGCTCTCCGGCTGCGCCGTGGGAGGCACCTCAACCGGCGACGCGGCCGACTCCGGTGACGTCACTCTCACCTTCCTCACCTTCGAGACCCCCAACCTCACCGCAGAGTTCTGGGACGACGCGATTGCGCGCACGAATGAGGTCGTGCCCGGGGTCACGATCAAGAAGCTGGTCGCACCCAATGCAGACCGTGACGCCTACGCTCGCCAGCTGGACTCCACCGGGGCGCTTCCCGACATCATGATCGCCGTGAGTCCGACCGGCCTCGCCGAGGTGGGCAAGCTCGCCGAATTCAGTAAGGACGAGCTCTCAAACTGGATCAACCCGACGTCGAATAGCTTCGACGGCAAGATCTTCCAGCTGCCGACGAACACCCAGACGATTCCGAACATCTACTACAGCAAGGCGGCCTTCGCGCAGGCCGGCATCGCTGAGACGCCGAAGACCTGGGACGAACTGCTCGCCGCGGCCGAGAAGCTCAAAGCTGCCGGCATCACCCCATTCGTCGTCAACGGTGGCGGCGCCGACACGTGGGCGAACATCTACTCGCTCACCGCCCTCATCGGCACCGACGTCTACGCCAAGGATCCCGACTTCCTGAGCAAGCTCGCTTCGGGCGACACCACCTTCTCCGACCCGAACTTCGTTGCTGCTGTCACCAAACTGAAGCTCCTGGTCGACAAAGGCTTCATCGACCCGGCGACGCTGTCGGCCACCTACGCTGAAGGGCAGGCCGCATTCCTCGAGGGCGAAGGCGCGATGTATCCCATGGGCTCCTGGTTCACCGTCGCGCCCGACGCGACGCAGCAGGAAGGTCTCGGCGTCTTCCCGTGGCCCTCGGACGACGGCTCGCTCATCGTGCCGGCGTACACCGGCGGAGGTCTCTCGGTCAGCTCGAGCGCTCCCGACGTCGACAAGGCGAAGGAATGGGCGATCGCCTATTCGCAGGTCACTGAAAACCTCGAGGGGGGCGTCACCAGTGATGGGCTCTTCGTCTCGCTGAAGGACTTCAAGGTCCCGGCCGGCACCACCAAGCTCTACGACGAGACCCTCGCCATCTACAACGACGCCGTCTCGACCGGGACAGTGACCACCGCTTTCGGCAACGAAGGCGGCACCCCCTCGCTCCCCGCCGGCTTCGTCGCCGAAGTCAACTCGGCAATAGGCGAACTGATCGGCGGACGCATGGACGTGAACGGCTTCGTCGACTACCTCAACCAGAAGTACACCGAGCTCACCAAGTAGGGAATGGGCTCGTCGCCGGTCTACCGGCGACGAGCCCACCCTCGCGGTATCAGCTCATACCGAACTCCCGCCAGACAAGAGGAACGTCGATGACGACATCCCAAGTGGATCCTTCAACCCGGACACCCGACGGTCACCCGGCTGCGGCTGACCGGAGGTCCGCCGAAGCCACACCCCGCCAAGCCGCGGTCGCCCGCCGTCGGGCTTGGCAATCCGCGAGCACCTTCGGGGGTTTTGTTCTGCCCTCCCTAGTGATCTACGTCGCCATCGTCTTCGTACCGATCGTCTGGACTCTGTTCATCGGACTCACCGATGAACGCGCCACACGAGTCACGACATCGTTCGTCGGGCTCGACAACGTCTTCTTCCTGCTGACCAACCCGAGCTTCTTGCACACGCTCGGCAACACCGTGCTGATCACGGTGCTCGTCGTGGTCGTCACCAATATCCTCGGAATCGCGATCGCACTGCTGCTGCGCAAGAGCGGCTGGCTGTACAACACGCTGCGAAGCGTCTTCTTCATCCCCGTCATCCTCTCCTCCGTCGTCGTTTCCGTGATCTGGCGTTCGATGCTCGTCGACGACGGTCTCATAAACGGCATGCTTCGCTCTTTCGGCGTGGTCAAAGCGCCTGGATGGCTGTCGGACCCAGCGATCGCGATCTATACCGTGTCGGGGATCATGGTGTGGCAGCTTCTTGGATTCGCGGTTGTGGTGTACCTCGCGGGCCTTGCGGCCATCCCCGTCGAACTCGAGGAGGCCGCGAGCCTCGACGGAGCAGGACCCGTGAGCCGCTTCCGCCATCTGACCTGGCCGCTGCTCGCACCCTCCTTCACCATCGTCACCGTGATGCTGATGATCAGCGCGTTCAAGGTGTACGACCAGATCGCGGTACTGACCAACGGCGGACCCGGTACCGGCTCCACGTCGACCATCGCATTCGAAGTCGTCCAGACCGCATTCGTCGAGCAACGTGCAGGAGTCGCATCCGCCATGGCCGGAATCATGCTCGTAATCATCGCCATCGCGACCGCTGTCACCCTCAGCGTGCTGCGCCGCAGAGAGTTGAACGACTGATGTCTCGCTTCGCCTGGATCCGCCCCATCGTCGCCCTCATCATCGCGGCGTTCTTCTTCCTCCCCTTGTACATCGCCATCGTCAACGTCTTCAAACCGAGCGCTGAAGTGGTCGCGTCACCCCTCGCCCTCCCCCTTCACCCCACCCTGGAAAACATCATCGGCGTCGTGACCAGACCCGACGGCCTGTTCTGGGCAGGACTGCTGAACTCCGTCCAGCTCACCGGCATCTCGATCGTCATCACGACCTTGCTCGCCGCAATGTGCGCTCACTACCTGGTGCGCTCAGAAAACCTCTGGGGCCGAATCATCCTCGGAGTGATGCTCATTGGACTCATGATCCCCGCAGCGGTCATCATGGTCCCGCTTACCCGCATCCTCCGTGAAATCGGGCTCATGGGCAGCCTCGCCGGTGCAGTGCTCGTCAACATCGGGTACTACCTCCCATTCGCCGTGTTCGTCTTCATGGGTTTCGTGCGCTCCGTTCCCCGCGAACTTGAAGAGGCCGCGGCCGTCGACGGCGCCGGCCCGTTCCGTACCTTCTGGCAGATCGTGTTCCCACTCCTGCGCCCAGCGTCGGCGAGCGTGCTGATCTTCCTCGGAGTATGGATCTGGAACGACTTCCTCACGCCGCTTCTCGTCCTCGGACCTGGCGCCGGCAACACCATCACCGTCGGCATCTACCGCTCTATCGGCACGTATCTGCGGGACTACGGGGCGGTGTTCGCTTTCATGTTCCTCGCCACGCTTCCGGTGCTGATCTTCTACCTACTTTTCCAGAAGCACTTCGTCCGCGGTCTCACCGGGGGGGCGACGAAGGGCTAGCGGCAGTCCCCAGCCGCCGCGTTGCGCCGCGACCGATCCCCACGGTCGCGGCGCAACGTGCTGTCGTACCTGGGTCGTGGTGACCGTACCGCCCTTCTAGCTTTCGTCAACAGAACCAGCGGGTCGCGTCTGAGATCAGATTCCCTGCACTCCGTCACCTTCGCTTACCGTGGGTCCGTTGCCCACGGTAAGGGCAACCCGAAACGGGGGTCGATCGCGCATGCCCTCGACGGCATGACCAGAACCGGCGGAATTCCGCAGGTCTGGGCGGAAGATCTGTTCGATCCGGGGAGCGCACACGGTACCGGAGTGGCTTGGTGCGAGGCCCGCTGCGCAGTCAAGTGTTGCCACTGGTGTTGCCGCGAACGCCTGTACCAATGGAAAAACCCCTGATTGTCAGGGGTTTTTCTGGCGGTGACGGTGGGATTTGAACCCACGGTAGGGGGTTACCCTACACAACTTTTCGAGAGTTGCACCTTCGGCCGCTCGGACACGTCACCGCAGGAGAGWTTACGTCACGACGAGCGGCACCGCGAATCAGCACCCTCTCAGACAGCCAGAGCATGGCGTCATGGCAGGGACCGACGCGCGGCCATATGCTGATGCACCGCGGAGATC
>NZ_JBFUFC010000016.1:0-34693 GCF_056403635.1 Microbacterium sp. P2_F9
TCGCTGTCGACGGTGTCGCGAGTCATGAACGGCAACGCGACAGTGGACCCCGTCATGGCCGAGCGCGTGCGCGCCTCCGCTCAGCAGCTGGGCTACACGGCGAACCCGCTCGCCCGCAGCCTCGTCCTCGGTCGCACCCAGACGATCGCCGTCGTCGTTCCCGACCTCGGGAATCCGACCTTCCAGGCGATCCTCCGAGGCCTCAACCGGGCGGCGGCCGCGGACGGCTATCACGTACTGATCGCGGACTCCGTCGAGGACGTCGCCGACGAGGCAGTGCTCGCCGTCGAGACGCGTCGACGCACGGACGGACTCATCCTGTGYGCGCCGCGCATGCCGGAGGATCAGCTCGAGACCCTGCTCGCAGCGGTCTCTCCTGTCGTGCTCGTCAATCGGGCGCCGCACGAGGGGACCCCGGCCGTGACCGCCGACTATCGCTCGGCACTCCGGGAGATCATCGAGCATCTGCACGACCTCGGCCACCGGCGCTTCGCCTACCTGAGCGGGTCGACCAGGAGCGCCTCGAACGCGGCGCGGCTCGCGGCCCTCGAGGACGCCCGCGCCGCCCACGGCGACACRACCATCACCGAACTGACGGGCGGCGTCGACTTCGAAGCGGGAGCCAGCGCCCTCGACGCGGTGCTCGAGACCGAAGCGACCGCCGTCCTCGGGTTCAACGACCTCGTCGCGATGGGACTGCTCAGCGCCGCCGGCGACCGCGGCCTGCGCGTGCCTGAAGACCTGTCCATCGCCGGTTTCGACGACATCCCGTTCGCCCGTTTCACGTCTCCGCCGCTCACGACGGCCGCCGTGCCGGCCGAAGAGCTGGGTGCGCGAGCGTGGGCGGCGATGCGCGAGCTGCTCGGCGGACGCGACCCGGAGACCCTGCAGACGCTGACCCCCGAGATCGTGCTGCGCGGCAGTACCGGGGCGCCGGCGTCCTGACCCTCGATCACCTTGGACATGTCGTTTGTGATACCGTGAGAAAACGTTTCCTGGGAAGCGTTTTCTCTCATTCCTCCCAGATTTCCTCGAACTGAAGGAGCCCTTGTGAGCAGGCGTCGTTATGCCGTCGTCGGAGCCGGCAGCCGTTCGCAGATGTACGTCGACGCCATCGCCGGCACGTACGCAGACCACGCGGAACTCGTGGCGATCTGCGAGCCGAACCCGGTCCGCGCAGCCCTCGCGGTGCAGCGCGCGGTCGACGCCGGCATCGCCGCGCCGTCGACCTGGCACCCAGACCAGCTCGAAGAGCTCATCCGCACCGAGAACATCGACCGGGTCGTCATCACGGCCCGCGACGACCAGCACGCGCCGCTCATCGTCCGGGTGCTCGAAGCCGGCGCCGACGTCGTCGTCGAAAAGCCCCTGACCATCGACGCCGAGAGCGCGGCCGCCATCGAAGACGCGGTCGAGCGCACCGGCGGCGACGTGCTCCTCACGTTCAACTACCGCTACTCGCCCCGCAACAGCACCCTCCGCCAGGTCATCCAGGACGGCCTCATCGGCGACGTCACCTCGATCGAGTTCCAGTGGATGCTGGACACCAAGCACGGCGCGGACTACTTCCGCCGCTGGCACCGCGAGAAGAAGAACTCCGGCGGCCTGCTCGTGCACAAGGCCAGCCACCACTTCGACCTCGTCAACTGGTGGATCCACTCCACCCCGCGCCGCGTCTACGCATCGGGCGGCCTGCGCTTCTACGGCGCTGACAACGCCGATGCGCGCGGGCTCGGAGAGCGTCCCGAGCGGGGCACCCGCGACGGAGCCCACGACGGCTTCGATCTCGACCTGCGCGACAACGCGAACCTCAAGGCCCTGTACCTCGACGCCGAGGGTCACGACGGCTACGTGCGCGACCGCGACGTGTTCGGCGAGGGCATCACGATCGAAGACAACCTCGCCCTCGTCGTCGACTACGCGAACGGCGCCACGCTGAGCTACTCGCTCAACGCTCACGCGCCGTGGGAGGGCTACCGCGTCGCCGTGAACGGCACGCTCGGTCGCGTAGAGCTCGACGTCGTCGAACGCGGTGCCGTGCTCGAAAGCGAAGGCCTCACCCCCGTGCTCGACCCCAGCGCAGTGGAAGGGGGCGTGTCCTCCTCGCTGCGCCCCGAGGGCGAGCGCCTCCTCCTCCAGCGCCACTGGGAGGAGCCGATCGAGGTCCCGATCGTCAGCGGCGAAGGCGGGCACGGCGGCGGGGATGCGATCCTCCTGTCCGACGTCTTCATCGGCCCAGGCGAAGACCCCCTGGCGCGCCCCGCGAACTGGCGGGACGGCGTGCAGTCGATCGCGGTCGGCATCGCCGGCAACCGGTCGCTGGCCACCGGGCTTCCGGTGCAGGTCGCCGATCTCGGCATCCGTCTGCTCGCCCAGCCTGTCCGATGAGCCGCATCGTCGTCACGGGCGGCTCCGGCCGGCTCGGTCGCAGCCTCGTGACGGGGCTCGTCGAGCGGGGCCACGAGATCGTCTCGTTCGACCGCACCCCCTCCGACGAACTCGCCGCGGCGAACGTCTCGCAGGTCTCGCTGGATCTGACGGATGCCGCGGCCACCGCGCGCGCCCTGACCGCAGCGAAGGCCGACGCGGTGATCCACCTGGCCGCGATCGCGGTGCCGTTCAGCGCCCCGGAGGACGTCATCCTCCGGACGAACGCCGCGCTGGCGATGTCGGTGCTCGGCGGGGCGGTGGCGGCCGGCATCCCGAAGGTCGTCGCCGCGTCGAGTCCGACGGTGCTCGGCTATGGCGCGCCGACGGGGTGGATGCCGGAGCGCCTCCCCCTCGACGAGGAGTCCCCCGCTCTGCCGTGGAACGCCTACGCCCTGTCGAAGCTGCTCGTCGAGCAGTCGCTCGCGATGCTGCAGCGCCAGACCGGCGACACCGTGCGCTGCGCGGCGTTCCGGCCCTGCTACGTCATCGCCCCGGAGGAGTGGCAGGGCGCCCCGACCCAGCAGGGGCACACCGTGCGCGAGCGCCTCGACGACCCCGCGCTGTCGGCGCCGGCGCTGTTCAACTACGTCGACGCCCGCGATGTCGCGGCCTTCGCCGACACGCTGCTCGCGGCCCTCGGCGACATCCCCAGCGGCGAGACCTTCTTCGTCGGCGCAGACGATGCCCTCGCCCGCGCGCCGCTCGCGGAGCTCCTCCCCCGCTTCCACCCCGGCACCGCGGCCGCCGCGGCAGTATTGACGGGGACCACCCCGGCCTTCTCGAACGCCAAGGCCCGGCGCCTGCTGGGCTGGCGCCCGGCGCACACGTGGCGCTCCGAGCTCAACGAATCCGACACGCGAAAGGACCAGCCGACATGGACTTCGACGGCATCCTCTTCTTCCCGGTAACCCCCTTCGACACGGCCGGCCGCGTCGACGAGGATCTCCTGCGCACCCACATCAGGCGCACTCTCGACCACGCCCCGGGCGGCGTCTTCCCGGCCTGCGGCACCGGTGAGTACCACGCGCTGTCGGCTGCCGAAGCGGCGACCGTCGTCCGGGTGGCCGTCGACACTGTCGGCGGGAGCGTCCCCGTGGTCGCGGGCGCCGGCGGTCCGCTCGGGCACGCCGTCGAGGTCGCGCGGGCCGCGGCCGACGCCGGTGCCGACGGACTCCTCGTTCTTCCGCCCTACCTGGTGGGCGGCACGCAGTCGGGACTCGTGGCATATGTCGAGGCGATCGCCGCGGCATCCGACCTGGCCGTCGTGATCTACCACCGCGGCACGGCGCGGTACTCGATCGAGTCCGTAGTCCGCCTCGCGCAGAACCCGAAGGTCGTCGGCTTCAAGGACGGCGTCGGCGACATCGGCACCGCGCAGCTGATCGTGCGGGCCGTCGCCCAGACCGGCCGCACCGACTTCGCTTTCTTCAACGGCCTCCTGACGGCGGAGCTCACCCAGGGCGCCTACCGCGGCATCGGCATCCCGCTGTACTCCTCCGCCGCATTCGCGATGATCCCCGAGGTTGCGAACGCGTACTACCGGGCCTACATCGACGGCGACGAGGTGCGCCGCAACGCGCTGCTCGACGGCTTCTATGCCCCGCTCGTCGCGCTGCGCGACGAGACGCCTGGGTTCGGGGTCTCGCTCATCAAGGCGGGGCTGCGCCTCGGCGGGCTGCCCGTCGGCGGCGTGCGGGCGCCGCTCGTCGACCCGACGCCCGATCAGGAGGAGCGGCTCGCGGCGATCCTCGAGGCGGGGCGCGCGCTGCTGTGAGCACGATCTCGGCGTTCGACGCGCGGCTGCTTCGGGTGCCGCTCACCCGGCCATGGGCGAGCGATGTCACCTCGGTCGGCGTGATCGCGACGCACGTCGTGCGCTCCGACGGCGTCGCAGGGTGGGGCTTCTCGTGGACGCCGCAGATCGGTGCCGAGGCTGCGCTCGCGCTGCTGCAGCACGACATCGCCCCGTCCGCGCTCGGCCGCGACGCCGACCCCGAAGCCGTGTGGGATCCGCTGTGGCGGCACCTGCACGAGGCGGGCGGTGGCGGACTCACCACGATCGCGCTCGCCGGTCTTGATCTTGCACTGTGGGATGCCGCGGCCCGCGCCCGCGACCTCTCGATCGTCGACCTGCTCGGCCGCGAACGCACCTCGGTGCGCGCGTACGGCAGCGGGGTCAACCTGCACTACCCACTCGACGATCTGCTCGCCCAGGTCGCCCGCTGGATCGATGCCGGGTTCGACGCGGTCAAGATCAAGGTGGGCAAGCCCGAACTCGCCGAAGACGTCGATCGCGTCGCCGCTGTGCGCGAGCTGCTCGGCCCCGATCGCGGCCTCATGATCGACGCCAACCAGCGGTGGGACCTCGACCGTGCGACGCGCTCGGTGGACGCCCTCTCGGCGTTCGGCCCCGCCTGGATCGAAGAGCCGCTGCGGGCGGACGACCTCACCGGCCACGCCGAGCTGGCGCGGCGCATCGACGTGCCGATCGCCGTCGGCGAGAACCTGCACACCGTGCACCGCTTCGCCGAGTACCTCGAGGCGGGTGCCGCCCAGATCGTGCAGCCCAACATCGTGCGCGTCGGCGGCATCACCCCATTCCGCCGGATCGCCGCGCTCGCCGCCCAGCACAATGTGCCGCTGCACCCGCACCTCCTCCCCGAGCTCTCCGGCCAGCTCGCGCTGACCCTCGCGGCGGGCGACCCGATGGCCGAGGATGTCGAGGATGCCGGCTTCGGCGCTCTCGGCGCCCTCACCGATCCGAGCCCCGTCACGATCGCCGACGGCCACCTGACCGAGGTGCCGCATCTCGGACTCGGCCTGCGCTTCACCCGAAAGGACCCCTCATGACCGCTTCGACAGGCTCAGCGACCACCCCGGACGAGCTCGAGGGCATCGTCGCCCGGGCCGCTGCCGCGGCCCCGGTGTGGGCACGCTCGAGCGCCGCCGACCGAGCCACCTGGCTGCGCGCCGCGGCCGATGCGCTCGATGCGGCCGCCGACGAGCTCGTGCCGATCGCCGATCGCGAGACCCGTCTGGGCGAGGCCCGGCTGCGCGGAGAGGTCGGCCGCACGTCCGGGCAGCTGCGCCTGTTCGCCGCGGTCGTCGAGGAGGGCTCCTACCTCGAGCTCACCGTCGACGACGCGGATCCGGCCGCCACCCCGCCCCGCCCCGAACTGCGCCGCCTGCTGGTCTCGGTCGGCGCGGTGGCCGTGTTCTCCGCATCCAACTTCCCGTTCGCGTTCTCGGTCGCGGGCGGCGACACCGCCTCGGCCCTCGCGGCCGGCAGCCCCGTGATCGTCAAGGCGCACTCCGGGCATCCGGAGCTCTCCCGCCGCACGGCGGCCATCGTGGCGGCCGCGCTCGAGGCAGCGGGCGCGCCCGCCGGCTCACTCGGACTCGTGGAGGGCCGGGAGGCCGGAAACGCCCTCGTGCAGCATCCGATCATCCAGGCCGCCGGCTTCACCGGATCGCTGTCGGGAGGTCGCGCGCTCTTCGACCTCGCGACCGGACGCCCCGACCCGATCCCCTTCTACGGCGAGCTCGGCAGCGTGAACCCCGTCGTCATCACCCCCACGGCCGTCGCGTCCCGTGGCGAGGAGCTCGCGCAGGGTCTCACCGGCTCGTTCACGCTGGGTGTCGGGCAGTTCTGCACCAAGCCCGGCGTGGTGTTCGTGCCGAGCGGCGCAGGGTTCGAGGCGCTCGTCGCCGCGCTCGTGCCCGGCACCACCGGCGGGGCGCTGCTCACCGACCGCATCACCGCGGCCTTCCCTTCGGGCATCGACGCACTGGTGGACGACGCCTCCGTCGAGGTCGTCGCCCGAGGCGTCGCGGCGGGCGACGCCGCTCAGCCGATCGTGCTGGCGACGGATGCCGCGGCCGTCGCCGCGCGGCCCGAGACGCTGCTCGAAGAATGCTTCGGACCGGTCACCCTGCTCGTGCGGTACGGCTCCGAGGCGGAGCTGCACGCCGCGCTGCGCGCCGTCCCAGGGAGCCTCACCGCCACCCTGCACTCCGAGCCGGGAGACGACGTCGCCGAGACCCTCGCCCTGCTGCAGGCGCGTGCCGGGCGGGTGCTCTTCGCGGGCTGGCCGACCGGGGTGGCCGTGACCTGGTCGCAGCAGCACGGCGGCCCGTGGCCGGCGACCACCTCGCTGCACACCTCGGTCGGCGCGACGGCCATCCGGCGCTTCCTGCGGCCGGTCGCCTACCAGTCAGCTCCGCAGCACCTGCTACCCGAGGCGCTGCGCGACGACGTGCTCGCCACGCTTCCGCACCGCCGCAACGGCGTGCTCCTCGTCCCCTGACCCACCGCCCCCGCCACATGAGGACGACATGACCGACCCCACCTCCCGCTTCCAGATCGGCGAGACCGACTTCCTCCTCGACGGGGCGCCGCACCGGATCATCTCGGGGGCGATGCACTACCCGCGAGTGCACCCCGACCAGTGGCGCGACCGCATCCGCAAAGCCCGCCTGATGGGCCTGAACGCGATCGAGACGTACGTCGCGTGGAACGCGCACGAGCCGGTGCGCGGCCAGTGGTCAGAGACCGGTGCGGTCGACCTCGGCCGCTTCCTCGACCTGATCGCCGAGGAGGGGCTGCACGCGATCGTGCGCCCCGGCCCGTATGTCTGCGCGGAGTGGCACAACGGCGGGCTGCCCACCTGGCTCACCGCCGATTCCTCGATGAAGCTCCGCAGCTCCGACCCACGCTACCTGGAAGCGGTCACCGGCTACCTCGAGCGCGTCAACGAGATCATCGTGCCGCGGCAGATCGATCAGGGCGGCTCGGTCATCCTCGTGCAGATCGAGAACGAGTACGGCGCGTACGGCTCCGACAAGACCTATCTCGCCGAGCTCATCCGGCTCACCCGCGAAGCCGGCATCACCGTCCCGCTCACGCAGGTCGACCAGCCGATCCCGCACATGCTCGAGAACGGTGCCCACGAGGGTCTGCACAAGACGGGCTCGTTCGGCTCCCGCATCCCGGAGCGCCTGGCCACGCTGCGCGAGCACCAGCCCACCGGCCCGCTCATGTGCATGGAGTTCTGGTGCGGCTGGTTCGACCACTGGGGCGAGAAGCACCACACCACCGGCTTCGCCGACAGCGCGGCCGACCTCGACGCGCTGCTGCGTGCCGGGGCATCCGTCAACATCTACATGGTGCACGGCGGCACGAACTTCGGGCTCACTGCCGGCGCGAACGACTCCGGCCGCTACCTGCCGATGGTCACCTCGTACGACTACGACTCCCCGATCAGCGAGTCCGGCGACGTGACCGAGAAGTTCCGCGCCTTCCGCGAGGTCATCGCCAAGCACGCGCCCGTGCCCGACGAACCGCTCCCCGAGCCCGTCGACGCCCCGGCCTTCGAGGTCGCGCTCGTCGGCGTCGGCGATCCGCTCGGCCTCGTGGCCACCGATCGCGGCACGTTCGCCGCCCCGCCCACGATGGACGAGCTCGGCGCCGACGTCGTACTCGTCGAGTACACGGCGTCGCTCGAAGGCACCGCCGCGACGAGCCGTTCGACAGTGCTCGAACTGGATGAAGTGCGCGACTACGCGTGGGTGCAGGTCGACGACCGGCCCGCCGGCACCCTGCAGCGCACCCTCCGCGACAACGCGCTGACGATCCCCGCCGGCCGCAGCCTCCGTCTGCTCGTCGAGGAGACCGGCCGGGTCAACTACGACGAGAAGATCGGCGAGCCCAAGGGGCTCATCGGCGCACCGCGCATCGACGGCGCGGCGATCCCCGCGCCCTGGCGGGTGCGCACGTTCGACGTCGCAGCACTGGGCGCCGCGGTGACGGATGCCGCGACCTCCGCCGACGCGGTCGTCGCCGGTCGGGCGACCGGGCCGGTCGGTCTTCGTGCGTCGTTCTCCCTCGACGCGCCCGCCGACCTGTTCCTCGACACCCGCGACTGGGGCAAGGGCTACGCGTGGGTCAACGGGTTCTTCCTCGGCCGGTACTGGCGCCGCGGCCCGCAGCGCACCCTGTTCGTACCTGCACCGGTGACCAAGGAGGGCGAGAACACCGTCACGATCGTCGAACTCGAGGCGGTCACCGACACCACGGCCCGCTTCCTCGCGCGGCCCGATCTGGGGCACGAGGTCGAGTGATGGCCGCGCAGTTCTCCCACGCGTTCGACTGGGCCCGGCGCCACGTCGCTGAAGGCCGCATCCCCACCGCGGTGCTCGGCATCGCGACCGCCGCCGGCACCGTCGCCCTCGATGCGTTCGGCGCGACCGACGGGCGCACCGCGCGCGTCGACGACCACTACCGGCTGTTCTCGGTCACCAAGCCGCTGGTCGGGCTGACCGCCGCACGCGCCATCGAACGCGGGCTGCTCACTCCCGAGACGCCGCTCACCGACGCGCTGCCTTCGTTCGGCACGAACCGCGACGACGTCGTGCGCCTGCGGCACCTCGTGAGTCACACCTCCGGCATCTCCGAGCCGCCCCTGGACACCCCGACCCCGCTGCGCGAGGAGCTGCTGGGCGCCGGGCGCGACTTCCCGGTGGACACGGCCTCGCGCTACTCCACCCTCGGGTTCGAGGGGATCGCCGCACTCATCGCACACGCGACGGGGCGGGAGTGGGATGCCGAGCTCTCGGCGTGGGCCGCGCCACTCGGCGCCGGCGGACTCACGCTGGACGAGGCATCCGATCCGCCTCCGATCGTCCGCGCAGCGGAGGGTGGCGTCGACGTCGAGCAGTTCGCGCGTCAGCGCAACCCGGGCGCGGGCCTCATCGGGCGCGCACAGGACCTCCTCGCGATCGGCTCCGCCCTCCTTCGGGGCGGCGAGGGCATCATCAGACCTGCGACCCTCGCGATGACTCTGCGACCGCTGACCGGCGACATTCCGCGCCTCGAGCCGTACCCGGCCGACCGCGGCCAGGACTGGGGCTTCACCTGGAACCTGCGCACCCGCGCGCCCGGCCTGATCGATCGGGACGTCTATGGGCACGGCGGATGGTCGGGGGCGGAGTTCTGGATCCACCCGTCCGCGGGCGTCGCCTACGTGTTCCTCACGAACGCGGCGCCGGCCGAGCTCGACCCTGATCGGCTCGACAACGCGATCATCGGCGCCTTCTGAGCCGTCCGAACCCGCACTGACGAAGGAGAACGGATGCCCGGGTCCACGCACGATCGCCGGCTCAAGCGTGAGCGCCTCACGCGGCTGCTGAGCGAGACCGGGAACGACGCGGTGCTGCTCACCTCGCACGAGGCGGTGTCGTGGTACCTCGAGGGGATCCGCACCCACGTCTCACTCGCTGGCCCGCCGGTGCTCGCGGTGCGCGCCGCGCTCGACGGCGATGAGCTCTACGTCTCCGCCAACGAGGCCGACCGGCTCATCGCCGAGGAGCTCCTCCCTGAAGACGCCGATCGAGTGGTGCGCGTGCCGTGGTTCGAGCCGGTTGCGGCAGCCGCGGCCCGACCTGCCTCTGCCGAGATCGACCTGGCAGCCGGGCTCCGCGCCGCCCGCGCGAGCCTGCTGCCCGCCGAGACCGAGCGCTACCGTGCCCTCTGCCGCGAGGTCGCCGAGGTGCTGACGGATGCCGCGCGCGGTGCGCGCTACGACTCCACCGAGGTCGAGGTCAGTGCGACCCTCGCGGGACTGCTGCGCGCGCGGGGCATCGATCCTCTCGTGCTCCTCGTCGCCGGAGAGTCCCGCCTCCCCCACCGCCACCCGCTCCCGACGGCCGCACCACTCGGAGCCCGCGCGATGCTCGTCGTGTGCGGACGGCGCCACGGACTCATCGCCAACGCCACCCGGTGGATCGAGGATGAGGGGATGCGGCATCCCGATGAAGAGCGCATCCTCCAGGTCGAGTCGGGCTATCTCGCAGCGACTCGGCCCGGCACGGGACTGGACGAGGCGTTCACCGCCGGAACCGCGGCCTATGCGGCCGCCGGCTTCGACGCCGACGAGTGGCGCCGGCACCACCAGGGCGGACCGACCGGCTATGCCGGTCGCGATCCGCGGGCGACACCCGAGACCCGCGATCTGGTGCAGGAGAACCATGCCTTCGCGTGGAACCCCTCAGCACCCGGGGTGAAGGTCGAAGACACGGTGCTGGTATCGAGCGCCGGGGTCGAGGTGCTCACGCACGATCCGCGCTGGCCGACCCTCGTGGTCGACGGGTTGGCACGGCCGCTCCCGCTGACGCGCTGACCCGGCAGTCCCGGGCAAGAGATCGTAGAAGCGCTGAGGAGAAGCAATGACGCACACTCACGACAGCACGCTGCCCGCGTGGGCGCAGGAGGCGAGCTTCGGGATCTTCGTCCACTGGGGTGCGTACTCCGTCCCGGCGTGGGCAGAGCCCACCGGCGCACTGGGCCTGGTACCTCCCGAGGAGTGGTTCGCTCACAATCCGTATGCCGAGTGGTACGCCAACACCATCCGCATCCAGGGATCGCCGGCGGCCGCGCACCACCTCTCCGAGTACGGAGGGGCCCCGTACGAGGAGTTCCTCGATGCGTGGACTGCGGACCGGTACGACCCGGTGGAATGGGCGAGGCTCTTCCGCTCGGTGGGTGCGGATTACGTGATCCCCGTGACCAAGCATCACGACGGCATCGCACTGTGGGACGCGCCGGGTTCCGGCGATCTGACGACCGTCGCGCGAGGACCGCGGCGAGACCTCATCGGCCCCCTCGCCGAGGCGGTTCGCGCCGAAGGCCTCAGGTTCGGCGTCTACTACTCCGGCGGTCTCGACTGGGCCTTCGCCGACTTCCCCCCGGTGGAGGCCGAAGAGCAGCTGAATGAGTACCGGCCGGTGGATGCCGACTACGCGGAATACGCCACTGCCCACGTGCGAGATCTCATCGACCGCTACCGGCCTTCGGTGATCTGGAACGACATCAACTGGCCCGATGCCGGCAAGGCTGACGGTTCGCTCGTGGAGCTCCTGCGCTGCTACCGCGAGATCGTGCCCGAGGGCATCGTGAACGACCGATGGGGGATGGATGTCGGGGACTATCGCACCAGTGAGTACTCGGCGGGCACCGACAATGAGGCCGGCATCGGCTGGGAGAACAACCGGGGCCTGGGCTTCTCCTTCGGGTACAACCAGCGCGAAGATGCCGAACTGACGCTGACCGCCCGCGACCTGGCGAAGCTCTACGCCGACATCGTCTCGCGTGGCGGACGCCTGCTGCTCAACGTCGGGCCCGAGGCATCCGGCGAGATCCCCGCACTCCAGCGCCGCACCCTCGAAGACTTCGCGCCGTGGATGTCGCGGCTCAAGCCGCTCACTCACAACCGGCGACCCGCGACACCGGAAGAACTCGCCACCCTTCCCGCGAGTGACGCGTGGGTGCGGAGCTGGTTCAGCGACGGCCGACTCGTCGTCGTGACCGACCGACCCGAAGCGCTGGCGGCCCTCACCGAGAACGCAGGTGTCCGCGTGATCGGTCTCCCGGACTGACCACCATTCCTCACCCGACGCGGGAGCGAATCGGGTCGAGCACGGCCTCTGCGGCCCACGCGGCGGCATCCGCGATGTCGCTGCGGGTCATGCCGAACTCGCGACGGAACGTGACCCACGTCGCCGCCGAATCGAGGTGAGCAAGAGCCGAGACGATCGCCGTTCGCTCAGCGTCGCCCAGCGAAGGGACCTCCACGTCGATCATCTCCTCGAGCAGCTCCCGCCGCGGGCTGGGGGCAGCGCCGCTGATCCCTCGCATCGTGGTCTCGGCGACGACGTGCGCCAGTTCCGGCCGCTGGTCGTAGGACTCCATCGCTGCGCGGATCGTGATGGGCATGTCGAAGATGCTCGCCGAGTCCCGGCGCGGGAAGATCCTGCGCTCGATCCAGGC
Organism: Microbacterium sp. P2_F9; assembly: GCF_056403635.1. Lineage (NCBI taxonomy): Bacteria > Bacillati > Actinomycetota > Actinomycetes > Micrococcales > Microbacteriaceae > Microbacterium > Microbacterium sp. P2_F9. Next base: position 12,254 of record NZ_JBFUFC010000016.1, read on the forward strand.
GGCTGTGGCGAGCAGCAGATCGACGCGTGTCGCAAAGTTGCGGAAGATCGTCCGCTCACCGACTCCCGCGCGCCGGGCGATCAGCCGAAATGGCACGTCGTCCGTGCCGAGTTCCTCGATCAATTCGGCGTAGGCGGCGAGGATCGCCTCCTGGGTGCGATTGACATCGCCCGCCGAGCGGGCATCGGGGCCGGAACCCGCCGCCACTGTCACGCGGCCCTCACGCGGATGCCTGTTGCGGGCCGCGGCTCACTTCGCTGCCCGCGACCTGTCGAAGAGGTCGCCCATGGCCTGGACGACGGTGCGGTCGAAGACATCCGAGATCGCCGGCGCGCTCATCTCGAATCCCGTCCGCATTCGCGCCCAGAACTGCGCCGACGCGAAGTAGCGGAGCGTGGCCGCCACCCTGCGCAGGTCGCGTTCGTTCACCGCGGGATGATTCGTCGCGAGCATCGTCACCAGGGCCCGCGTGAAGAAGGTCGCTTCCGATTCTCCGGTCGGTGAGATCGATGCCGCGCGCGCACACACGAAGGCGAAGGCCGGCGAGGCGTCGAAGGCCCGGAACCGAGAGCGCGACGCCTCTTGGAACTGCGCGATGGTGACGAAGGCCGGCAAGGGGAACTCGGTCGACTCGATCCACCCAGCAACGCCTTCGAGGAGGTGGGATCGCGTCGGAAAGTGGCGGTAGACCGTTCGCTCGGACACCCCGACGGCGTCGCCGAGCGAGCGATACGAGATGTCGTCGAACGGAATCTCACGCAGCGCCGCAGCGGCGTGGGCCAGGATCGCGGTCGGAGTATGGACGACCTCCGCCATCACCCGCCCCTTTCCTGCTGCTTCCTGCTCGCTTCGAATGGTCGTGCGGACGAGCGGACTCGTCGCGACCGCGGTTCGGCAGGCAACAGGTACCGATCCGAGTCGTCCAGCGTGAGCGCAAGAGAGGACACGTACTGCGTCTCCCCATGAGCCCCGCGCTCGGCTGACGCCAGCATATCCGGACGCTCGAACGTGTAGCCAGTGACATGGCAGCGCAGTCGCTCCCCCGATGGGTTGCCGTCCGCATCCAGGATCGGCGAGGCGATGCCGTCCGTCTGCCGCCGAAGATAGTACCTGCCCCGCGTGGCCACGGCCATGAGCGGAGTCGTGATCATCGCCACGCCGATGGCGATCAGCACGGAGAACGGTCGCACCTCCTGCCCGAACAGGCCGCTGAAGGCGGCCAGCGAAAGAAGCGAGGCCAGGCCGACCGAGACGAGGCCGACCGGGTTCCAGTCGTGCAGCATGCCGCGACGGAATTCCGGATACATCGGGGAGATGTGCAGGAGGTGCTTGTTGATCACGATGTCGGCCGCGATCGTGACCAGCCAGGCCATCACCACATTCGCGTACAGGCTGAGCACGAAGCTGATCAGGCTGAAGACATCCATCCACATCAGCGCCAGCGCGATCGCGAGATTGAAGAAGATGAACACGGCGCGGCCGGGGTAGGTCTTGGTGAGGCGCGTGTAGACGTTGGACCACGCCAGCGACCCCGAGTACGCGTTGGTCACGTTGATCTTGATCTGCGCGACAACGACCAGCACGAGCGCCAGACCGATCGCGAGCCACTGCGGCATGATCGATTCGTAGAGGCCGATGAACTGGCGCACCGGCTCGGCGGCCAGCGCACCGAGCTCGGGGTCGACGCGGGTGAGCAGATACACCGCGAGGAACACCCCGATCACCTGCTTGATGCCGCTGAACAGGATCCACCCGGGGCCGGCGAACAGCAGCGACGCCCACCACGAACGGCGGTTCGCGCGGGTGCGGGGCGGCATCGCGCGGATCACGTCGATCTGCTCCGCCAGCTGCGGCGTGAGCGCGAAGCAGACCGCGGCGCTCGCGACGATCGCCTGGAAGCTGACTTCGCCGTCCGATTCGCCCGTGAACGCGACGAACGCCCGCACGGCATTGGGATCGGACACGACCACCCAGAGCAGGGGAAGCAGAGCCAGCGCGAGCCAGAGCGGCGTGGTCCAGAACTGCAGTCGCTCCAGGGCGCGCATGCCGTAGATCACGATCGGAATCACCACCACCGTGGAGATGAGGTAGCCCACCGACAGCGGGATGCCCAACGCGACGTGCAGGCCCTGCGCCATGATCGCGCCCTCGAGCGCGAAGAAGATGCAGGTGAAGATCGCGAAGATCACCGTCGTGATGGAGGAGCCGTAGTAGCCGAATCCGGAGCCGCGGGCGATCAGATCCAGGTCGAGGTTGTAGCGCGCCGCGTAGTAGGCGATCGGGGCGCCGACGAGGAAGATGACGACAGAGGCGAGCAGGATGCCGAGCACGGCGTTGTTRGTGCCGTGCTCGAGGCCGATGCTCGCGCCGATGGAGAAGTCCGCGAGGAAGGCGATGGAGCCGAGCGCGGTGACGCCGATGGCACCGGCGCTCCAGCGCCGAAAGCTTCGGGGCACGTAGCGGAAGGCATAGTCTTCGAGGCTGTCCTCGGCGGCTGCCCGCGCGTTGTCTGCCCTGGCCACGTTGCACCCCCCGCGTAGGGGCTCATTGTTGCCGCACTGTGTTTCAGACGCGTTGCGCGCAGACAGCGTTCGATCGCCGGTCCCGCTTCTGCTCCCGCCGAATCCGCCGACTCGCCCGCCTAGATCGCCATCGCCGCGCGCACACCCGCGGCCGCGGCCGCTCCCCCTCCTCCGGTGCTGGACACGAAGCCGCTCGCGAGCACGAGGTACTTGTCTGCGGCCTCCAGCGCGAAGCCGATGTGCTGCTCGACCAGCAGTACGGACAGACCCTCGCTCGCGAGCTGCATCACGGTCTGCTCGATCTCGGCGACGATCGTCGGCTGAATGCCCTCGGTCGGCTCGTCGAGGATGAGCAGCTTCGGCTCGGTGATGAGCGCCCGGGCGATCGCGAGCTGCTGGCGCTGGCCGCCGGAGAGCAGGCCGGCCTTGCGGGTGGCGAACTTCTCCAGAGCGGGGAAGCGCGAGAGCTGCTGCTCGATGAGCGCCTTGCCGCGCTTGCGGCCGTCGGCGACGAGCTGCAGGTTCTCCATCGTCGACAGCTGCGGGAACGACTGCTGCCCCTGCGGCACGTATCCCATGCCGCGGGCGACGCGCTTGTTGGGCGGGAGCGAGGTGACGTCCGCACCGTCGAAGATCACCTGGCCGCTGCGCGGCTTGATGAGTCCGATCGCGACGCGCAGCAGCGTCGACTTTCCGGCTCCGTTGTGGCCGAGCACGGCGACCACCCCGTCGGAGCGGGGCAGCGTCACGCCATGCAGCACGAGCGTGCGACCGTAACCTGCCTGGATATCGTTCAGTTCGAGCATGTCAGGCCTCCTCTCCGTGCGCAGCGCTGTCCGCTGTCGCGGTCGCCTCGTTCGCCGGCTCGGCCACGATCGCCATCGCGGCGGTGTTCGCGGCCCCGGCCGTGCCGAGGTAGACCTCCTGCACCCTGGGGTCGGCCTGCACATGCGCCACGGAGCCCTCCGAGATCACCTTGCCCTGGTGCAGCACCGTGACCCGCGTCGCGAAGCGGCGCATGAAGTCCATGTCGTGCTCGACGACGAGGACGGCGCGGCGCTTGGCGATGCGCTGCAGCAGTTCGCCCGTCGCGGTGCGCTCGTCCTGGCTCATGCCGGCGACGGGCTCGTCGAGCATCAGCACGCGGGGCTCCTGCACGAGCATCATCCCGATCTCCAGCCACTGCTTCTGGCCGTGCGACAGGATCCCCGCCGGTGTCTCGCGCTCGTCGCTGAGTCCGGTCTCCTCCAGCGCCACCTCGATCGCCGGGTCGACGCCTCGGCGCGCCCGCAGCAGCGAGAACGCGGAGCGGTGCAGCCCGGCCGCGATGTCGAGGTTCTGCAGCACCGAGAGCTGCTCGAACACGCTCGCGGTCTGGAAGGTGCGGCCCACTCCGAGCTGCACGATCTTGTGCGCGGTCTTGCCCAGCAGCTCCTGATCGCCGACCTTCGCCGACCCGGAGCCCTTGGACAACCCGGTGATCGCGTCGATGCAGGTCGTCTTGCCGGCGCCGTTGGGGCCGATCAGGAACCGGACTTCACCGGGGTGGGCATCGAAGGAGACTCCGCCGACCGCGACGAATCCATCGAAGGAGACCTGCAGATCGGTGACGACCAGGGACGGGGCCTCGGCGGCGGTCATTTCTTCACCTCATCGAGCTCGGGTTCCGACGCGGGAGTGGGTGTAGTGGGCGCCGCCGTCCGTGGCCGCCAGATCAGACCCTTCGCCCTCGCGAAGAGCGACGACAGTCCCATCGGGAGGAACAGCGTCACCAGGATGAAGACGAGGCCCAGGATGTAGATCCAGCCATCGGGCCAGCTGGAACCGAGGCTCGACTGCCCCCAGCCGATCGCCATCGCCCCGAGCGCCGGTCCGAAGAGGGAGGCGCGGCCACCGAGCGCGACACCGGCGATCATCAGGATCGAGGCGGAGGCCCCGATCTCCGCCGGCGTGATGATGCCGACGATCGGCACGAACATGGCGCCGGCGACGCTGGCCATGAGAGCGGCGACCACGTAGGCGACCAGTTTGATGTTGGCGGGGTCGTACCCGAGGAACCGCACGCGTTCCTCGGCATCCCGCGTGGCGATCAGCAGTTCGCCGAAGCGGCTGCGGTTGAGCTGCCACACCACCAGGAGGCACACGATGAGCAGCGAGGCGGCGATCATGAAGACCATCAGCTTGTTGGTGTCGTCGTTGAGGACGAACCCGAAGAAGTACTTGAAGTCGCTGAGCCCGGTGTCCCCTCCGGTCTCGCGGATGGTCGAGGAGATCAGCACGGCCAGCGCCACGGCGAGCGCCTGGGACAGGATCGCGAAGTACGCCCCCTTGATCCGGCGCTTGAACAGGGCGTAGCCGAGCACGGACGCCACGATCACCGGGAGCAGCACGATGGCCAGCAGCGTGAACACCTCGCTGCGGAACGGCTCCCAGAACGCCGGAAGCGACGCCGACGGGTCGTACAGGATCATGAAGACCGGGAGGCTGTCGGGGCCTGCGGTCTCCAGCGTGAGGTGCATCGCCATGGCATAGGCGCCGAGTCCGAAGAACACCCCCTGACCCAGGACGAGCATTCCGCCCCGGCCCCAGGCCAGGCCGATCCCGACCGCCGCGATCGCCCAGCAGCAGTACTTCCCGAGGTTGTTGATCCAGTGCATGGAGAGCACGGCAGGGGCGACGACCAGCAGCAGCACGGCGAACACCCCGATCCCGATGAGGGGAAGCCACGGTTTCAGTTTCGTCATGTCAACCCCCGGGTGCGGACCGTGAACAGGCCCTGTGGGCGGAACTGCAGGAAGACGACGACGAGCACGAAGGCCAGGACCACGGCCATGCTTCCGGTCGTCCAGTCGGCGAAGAGCGACAGGGCGATGCCCAGGGCCCACGCGGCGATGACGGTGCCCTTGATCTGGCCGACCCCGCCGGCGACCACGACCAGGAAGGCCGGGATGATGTACTGCGTGCCCATCTGAGAGTTCGTGCCGCCGATCAGCGATGCAGCGACACCCGCCACCCCGGCGAGGCCGGATCCGACGAAGAAGGTCATGCGGTCGACGTTGCGGGTGCGGATGCCGCTGGTCTCGGCGAGGTCCCGGTTCTGGACCGTCGCCCTGATCCGGCGTCCGAACGGGGAGTACTTGAGCCATGCGGCGAGGGCGGCGAGGCAGAGGGCGGCGAGCAGGATGGTGAACACCTGGCGGAGCGGCCACGCGTAGCCGAGGACGTCGATCTGCCCGTCGAGCCAATCCGGGCTCTCCACGGGAACGCCCTGGGCGGGGAAGATCTGCAGCGCGATCTGCTGCAGGATCAAGCTCACCCCGACCGTGACGAGGAGGGTGTCGAGGGGCCGGCGGTACATCCATTGGATGATGCCGATCTCGAGGAGGAGTCCGAGCAGGCCCGCGCCCAGGAAGGCGAGCGGCAGCGCCAGCAGGATCGAGATGTTGCTGGAGCTCACTGCCAGCTGGGTCAGGTAGGCGATGAAGGCGCCGGCCATGATGAACTCGCCGTGCGCCATGTTGATCACCCCCATCTGACCGAAGGTGAGGGTGAGCCCGAGCGCTGCGAGCAGCAGCAGCGCGCCCAGCGCGGTGCCGTTCAGAAGCGGCGGTATGAGTGCATCCACGTGCTGTCGCTCTCTCTCGGGGTGATGAGTTCTGGTGGTGGTTGTTCCAGGGCGTGAGGCCCGTGCCGGTGGGCACGGACCCCACGCTCAGTGGTCGATCAGCCCGCTGCGGCTACCAGGGCTTCGCGGACGTCGGCCGGGAACCAGTCGTACCCCTCGAGGAACGGGTCGGGATCGATGAAGCCGTCGGACGACCAGACGATGTCGAACTGGTTGTCAGCGTTGATCCTGCCGATGTTGCCCGGCTTGGAGATGTGGTGGTTCTCGCCGTCCAGCGTGACGACACCCTCCGGGGCGTCGACGGTGATGCCGCCCGCCGCGGCTGCGGCATTCACATCGTCGACCTCGAACGAACCGGCCGCCTCGACCAGAGCCTTGTACAGGTACAGCGAGATGTACGCGGCTTCCATCGGATCGGAGGTCACCCCGCTGCTGCCGGGGTACGCCTTCCAGCGCTCGATGAATCCGGGGTTGTTCGGGGTGTCCAGCGACTGGAAGTAGTTCCACGAGGCGTAGTTGCCGGTGACTTCGTGACCCATGGCCGGCGCCTCCTCCTCGGCGATCGACACCGAGATGATCGGGGTCGTCTCCGGGGTGAGGCCGGCGTCGTAGTAGGCCTTGATGAAGCCGACGTTCGACGAGCCGTTGATCGTGTTGAAGACGAAGTCAGGGTCGGCCTCGACGATCTTCGCCACCTGGGTGGTCCAGTCATCCTTGTCGAGGGGCACGTACTCCTCGCCGACGATCTCGATGCCGAGTTCGGCCGCGTAGAGCTTGATGATCGCGTTCGCGGTGCGCGGGAACACGTAGTCGGAGCCCGCCAGGAAGAGCGTCTTCACGCCCTGGGCGGCGAGGTAGTCCATCGCCGGGATGATCTGCTGGTTCGTGGTCGCACCCGTGTAGTAGATGTTCGGCGACGCCTCGAGGCCCTCGTACTGCACCGGGTAGAAGAAGAGGCCGTTGTTCTCCTCGACGACCGGCTTGACGGCCTTGCGGGACGACGAGGTCCATCCGCCGAAGATCGCGGCGACGCAGTCCTGGGTGAGCAGCTTCTCGGTCTTCTCCGCGAAGGTCGGCCAGTCGGTGGCGCCGTCCTCCTGGACGTACTCGATCTGCTTGCCGAGGATCCCGCCATCGGCATTGATCTCGTCCGCGGCCATGTGCAGCACGTTGGAGACGGTCTTCTCGGAGATCGCCATGCCGCCGGTGAGCGAGTTCAGGAAGCCGAGCTTGATCGTGTCGCCGGAGGTGTCGATGCAGCTCGCGGACCCTCCGCTGTCGAGTCCGGCCGGTTCCACCGTGTCGCCGGCCCGCGCGCCGCAGCCTGCGAGCACGAGGGCGGCGGCCGCCGCGAGGGCGGGAACGGCCAGCAGGCCGCGCACCCTTCGAGTCCGTGTCGTTGTCATGTGGATCTCCGTTTCTGTGTGGTGCAGGGTGGTGCGTTCTCGGGATGGGAGGTGCGTCCTGCAGGCGCGCCGAATGACGCCGACGGACCGGCACGGATCCGGGGCGCGCCGGAGGACGGCGTGCCGAGGGTGTGGCGGAACGAGCTGATCGGTGAATCAGGGCGTGGTGCAGGGGTGGGCCGGTGTTGCGTGCGTCAGATGCTCGTTGGTGCTCGGTGCCTGATGGAGCCGGGCTTCGCGGGCCGGTTTGGATCGGCGGATGGAGATCGCCGACTGCTGCGGTAGTTGTCAGCATGGGGCCGCGTCATTACTCTGACATTTCTCGATTGTTCCGATTCTGTTAACCGTGCAACGGACGCTTTGCCTCCTGCCCCGTAATTCCGCGATTTCACGGACGGAAGCCGCGATCAGGGGTTTCGGACAGCTCCGGCGAATGTGCTCGTTATGGCACACTTCTGACATCACCCGCCGGAGGCAAAAGAATGCACTTCACTCCCGCCGAGACCGAGAAGCTCCTGCTGTCGGTCGCCGCGATGGTCGCGCGAGATCGGCTCGAGCGCGGCATCCTGCTCAACCATCCCGAGACCGTCGCGCTGCTGTCGTGCTGGGTCATCGAACGTGCACGGGAAGGCCGGGGCGTCGCAGAGCTCATGCAGGAGGGCCGCACCGTCCTCACCCGCGATCAGGTGATGCCGGGCGTGCCCGAGATGATCGCCGATGTGCAGGTCGAGGCGACCTTTCCCGACGGCCGAAAGCTCGTCACCGTCCACCACCCGATCGACTGAGGAGTCGCCGTGGCATCCGCATCGTCTCAGGGCCCGGGCGCGTTCCGGATTCAACCGGGTCGCATCGAGTTGAACGCCGACCGAGGCGCCTCGGAGCGCATCCGGCTCGTGTTCCTGAATACCGGCGACCGCCCGATCCAGATCGGCTCGCACATCCATCTCCCCGACGTCAACGGAGCACTGGAGTTCGACCGGGCGCTCGCCCACGGGTTCCGCCTCGACATCCCCTCCGGCACATCGCAGCGCTTCGAACCAGGCGCATCGCGCGAACTCGACGCCGTGGCGCTGCGCGGCGCGCGCCGGGTTCCCGGCATCCAGATCAAGACCGACGGACAGGAGCTGCTCGATGGTGTGGCTTGACCGGTCGCGCTATGCGGCCATCTACGGCCCGACGGTCGGCGACGAGGTGCGCCTCGGCGACACCGACCTGTGGATCCAGATCGAGCGCGACCTCACCGTCGGCGGCGAGGAGGCGGTGTTCGGCGGCGGCAAGTCCATCCGCGAATCGATGGCGCAGGCGACGACCTCGCGGTCAGACGGCGCCCTCGACACCGTGATCACCAACGCGATCATCCTGGACTGGTGGGGGATCATCCGCGCCGATATCGGCATCCGTGACGGTCGCATCGTCGGAATCGGCCACGCGGGCAACCCGGACATCAGCGACGGCATCGACATGATCATCGGGCCGTCGACTGACGTCATCTCCGGGGAAGGGCGCATCGTGACGGCGGGCGCCATCGACTCGCACGTGCACCTGCTCTCGCCGTCGCAGATCCACGAGGCGCTCGCCACCGGGATCACGACGATCGTGGGCGGCGGCACCGGGCCTTCCGAAGGATCGAAGGCCACGACGGTCACTCCGGGGGCGTGGCATCTGCGCGCCATGCACCGCTCTCTCGACCCCCTGCCGGTCAACATCCTGCTGCTCGGCAAGGGCAACACGGTGTCGGCAGCCGCGTTCAAGGAGCAGGCGTTCGCCGGCGCCGCCGGCTACAAGGTGCACGAGGACTGGGGCTCCTCCCCTGCCGCGATCGACGCAGCCTTGCGCGCCGCAGACGACTGGGGCCTGCAGGTCGCGCTGCACTCCGACTCACTGAACGAGGCGGGCTTCGTCGAGTCGACGATCGCGGCGATCGGCGGCAGGTCGATCCACGCCTTCCACGTCGAGGGCGCCGGCGGCGGGCACGCGCCCGACATCCTCTCGATCGCGGGGCTTCCGAACGTGATCCCCGGTTCGACGAACCCGACGCTCCCGCACACCGTCAACACCGTCGCCGAGCACCTCGACATGCTGATGGTCTGCCATCACCTCAACCCCGCGGTGCCCGAGGACCTCGCTTTCGCGGAGTCCCGCATCCGCGCCTCCACGATCGCCGCGGAAGACATCCTCCACGACATCGGGGCCTTGTCGGTGACCTCCTCCGACGCGCAGGCGATGGGCCGGATCGGTGAAGTGATCACGCGCACCTGGCAGGTCGCGCACGTCATGAAGCTCCGCCGGGGTCCCTTGGACGGGGGGATGCCGGCAGACAACGAGCGCGCGCGCCGCTATGTCGCGAAATACACGATCAACCCCGCGATCGCCCACGGGATCGCTTACGACGTGGGGTCGATCGAGGTCGGCAGGCTGGCGGACCTCGTCGTGTGGGACCCGAAGTTCTTCGGCGTCCGGCCCGCGGTCGTCGTCAAAGGCGGTGCGATCGCATGGGCCGCGCTCGGCGACCCGAATGCGTCGATCCCGACGCCGCAGCCCGTGATGATGCGACCGTCGTTCGGCGACACGATCGGGGCAGACCTCTCGGTGACGTACGTCTCGCCCGCGGCGCTCGATGCCGGCCTCGCCGAGAGCCTGGGCCTGCGCCGGAGACTGGCTGCCGTTCAGCCCACCCGGCACATCGGCAAGGCCGACATGAAGAACAACGACACCCTGCCGTCGATCCGCATTCGTCCTGACACGTTCGAGATCGCGATCGACGGCGAAGACGTGAAGCCCGCGCCCGCGGCATCCCTCCCCCTTGCCCAGCTGTACAACATGTTCTGAGACCGCTCCATGGACTCCGCCGCGCACACCGTTGCCATGCTGCTCGCCGACGCGCGCCTTCCCTCGGGCGGGCATGCGTTCTCCGCGGGTGTGGAGCCGGCGATCCAGGGCGGGCTGGCGCGACACGACGTCGGCGCCTTCCTGCAGGCCCGAGCGCGGACGACGACGCTCGTCGATGCGGCGACCGCGGTCGTGGCGCGGCGGGCCGGCCTGATCGGAGGGTCTTACGCGCCGATCGAACAGGCGTGGGCGGCGCGCACCCCGAGTCTTGCTGCTCGCATCGCCTCGAGGGAACTCGGCCGCGGACTCCTGCGACTCGCGCAGCGGCTCTGGCCGCAGTCTCCGGCGATCGCAGCGCTCACCGGCGAGACGATGCCACCCCGACCGATCGTGCTCGGTGCGGTCGCGGCCCACGCGGGTCTCGACGCCGAGACCCTCGTGCGCGTGGCGGTGTACGACGACATGGCGGGCGGCGTCGCGGCCCTGCTCAAGCTCGAACCCGGCGACCCCGTCGACGGCGTGCGGCTCGTCATCGACGCGTGCGCCGCGGTCGATCCCTTCATCCCGCTGCTCGCGGCGCTCGACTCACCGGATGCGATCCCTGCGGCGAGCGCCCCCCAAGCCGAGGGCTGGACCGAAGCCCACGCCGTATCGAATAGGAGACTCTTCCGTGCCTGAATCCCTGCCCTCCACCCGTGCGCTCCGCCTCGGCGTCGCCGGTCCCGTCGGCACCGGAAAATCGTCGCTCATCGCGACGGTGTGCCGGGCCCTTGGCACCGAACTGCGCCTCGGCGTCATCACGAACGACATCTACACCGATGAGGATGCCCGGTTCCTGCGCTCCGCGGGCGTGCTCGACCCCGAGCGCATCCGCGCGGTGGAGACCGGCGCCTGCCCGCACACGGCGATTCGCGATGACATCACCACCAATCTCCTCGCCGCCGAAGACCTCGAGCGGGACTTCGCGCCGCTCGACGTGGTGCTCATCGAGTCGGGCGGCGACAACCTGACGGCGACGTTCTCGCCCGCTCTGGTCGACGCGCAGATCTTCGTCCTGGATGTCGCGGGCGGCGGCGATGTCGCGCGGAAGGGCGGCCCCGGCATCGGGCGCGCCGACCTCCTCGTGGTCAACAAGACCGATCTCGCTCCCTATGTGGGCGTCGACGTGGCGCTGATGGTGGCCGATGCCGAAGCAGCACGAGAGGGACGCGCCGTGCTGGCACTGTCGAAGCACGATGCCGGCTCGGTGTCGGCGCTGCGCGCCTGGGTGCTCACGATCCTCGCGAGCCACCGGGCCGGCACCCACATCGCGCAGGACCCCGGGCCGATGGCCCCGCACTTCCACGCCGATGAGGAGCATCCCGAGGGCGGATTCATCCACTCGCACGCCGAAGACGCGCACGCGTCGGATGCCGAGCACGAGCACTCCCGCACGCATGCCGTCGCGGGGAGGAACGCGAACGAGTGACCTCCACGCGCATCAAGGTCACCGCCGGCGAGCCGCGCGCGCACGTCGAGCTCGCGGTCGGCGCGCTCGCACCGCGCCTGATCTCGCGGGATGCCGTACGTGCGCACATCGCGGTCACCGCGGCCGGCATGGTGCTGCTCGGCGGTGACCACGTGCACGTCGACATCGAGGTCGGCCCGGGGTGCACTCTCGAGATCGAGGATGTCGGGGGCACGGTCGCCTACCGCGGCGCGCGCTCGTCGTGGGTCCTGGAGGCTCGGATCGGAGCAGGTGGGACGCTGCTGTGGCACGGCCTGCCCTTCGTCGTCACCGACGGGGCGGACGTCGAACGCCGGAGCTCGCTCACTCTGGGATCCGACGCGCGAGCGGTGATCCGCGAGACGCTCGTGCTCGGCCGGCACGGCGAGCGCGGTGGACGGCTGATCTCGGCGCTCTCGGTCGTCGACGGCGGCGGACCGATCCTGCTCGAGCAGCTGGACGCCCACGGGGGCGCACCCGAGCCGGGGGTGCTCGGTGGCAATCGGGTGGTGGATGCCGTGATCGCCGTCGGATTCCGCCCGCCCACGCGCCCGACCGACCTCGAGTTCGATCGCCCGGGATCGATGGCTCGCCACCTCTCCGATCACACGCACGGCTCTCCCCTCGATCCGGTCTGGGATGTGTGGGTCGCCCGTGCGGAGCAGCGCCTTCCCGCGCTCGAGCCGCTGGAGGAAGACCGTGTCGGCGCTCGCTGAGGTGCGAATCCCCAGACGCGTTCAGCGGAGCACGATCGGCGTCATCTCGCTGATCGTGCTGCTGCACGTGCTCGGCTGGGGAGTTCTCCTCCTGGTTGTGATCCCGGCCGGCGTCCCGCTCGGCGGTGCTCACGGCGGTGTCGACAGCGGGGGCGGCGGCACGCTCGCGACGCTCGGCGTCGGGCTCACCGCGTACGCGCTGGGAGTGCGCCACGCGTTCGACGCCGACCACATCGCAGCGATCGACAACACGGCCCGACGCCTCACCGAGCGCGGCAGACCCGCCAGCACGGTCGGCTTCTGGTTCTCTCTCGGGCACTCGACGATCGTCGTCGTGCTCTGCATCCTGCTGACCTTCGGCATCACCGCGATCAGCTCGTCGCTCGCCGACGACTCTTCGGCCCTTCGCACCTGGACCGGGGTGATCGGCCCGACTGTCTCGGGCGTCTTCCTGCTCCTCATCGCGGCGATCAACATCGGGTCCCTGCGCCGCGGCCATGGGCATGCGGCAGGGCCCGTGCTCCGGTTGCTCGGGCCCCTGGAGAAGTCGGTTGACCGCCCGTCCCGGATGTACCTCGTGGGGCTGCTGTTCGGGCTCGGGTTCGACACGGCCACCGAGATCGGCCTGCTCACGCTCGCGGGTGCCGCGACCCTTGGGGCCGTGCCCTGGTGGGCGGCGCTCACCCTGCCCGTGCTGTTCGCCGCCGGGATGAGCGCTTTCGACACCACCCAAGGCGCAGTGGTCCATCGCGCCTATGCCTGGCGGCCCGGTCGTCGCCGTCTCGGTGAGGTGTACGCGATCGCCATGACCGGGCTCTCCGTCGTCGCGGCAGTGCTGATCGCGATCGTGCAGCTCGCCGACGTGCTCGTCGATGGTCTCGGCCTCGTCGGCCCGCTGCCCTGGTTGGCATCGATCGGAATCGACGAGCTCGGCTTCATGCTGACGGCCCTGCTCCTGGCCACCTGGGCATTCGTGCTGCTCATCACCCGGCAACCGCGGACCGGCACAGATCGCCGAGACGAACCGCGACCTCGTCGTCTTGTGAGCCTCGAGGCGGGAGGTCAGCGATCAAGTTGCATCGTCCGCCAAGAGCGAGCTGTGACGAGTACGCACGCCGCGAAGTAGGGGATGACCAGGAGCAGTTGGCCGGTCGTGACGCCTCCACCCGATGAGATCGCCCAGAGGGCAGGAGATGCGAGCGGCATCCAGCCGCCGAGCCCGGTCAGGACGGAGACCTGCGCAACGACGACGATCCCGATGGAGACGCTCACGCCTGCGAGTACTTAGCGTCCCAGGGTGGCGGCCCAGGCGACCGGAGCGGCGATTGCAGCGGTCATGGCACCGAGTGCGACCTGGCGCACCAGCGCCACCCTACTGTCTGCGGTGAGCGCGCCGAGGCCCGCGACCAGTCCGACGATCACCAGCAGCGCGGCAAGTGACAGGCTCACCGCGAGAGCCCACACCGTGTAGATGAGCAGTTTGGCGAGCGCTATCGTCGAGCGGCTCACCGGCAGCGCGAACAGTCCGGTGATGGTGCCGTCGCCGAACTCGCGGCCGAACATCCAGGACAGCACCACCCCGAACCCGAGCAGCCCTCCTGCCCCGGTGATCTGCGCCGCCGCGAGCAGGAACCCTGTCCAATCGTGCGTCGCCCCCGGCCCTAGCTTCGCAACGAGCTGGGGGTCCCCCGATGCGGCCGCGAGCAGAATGGCCCCGCTGAGCAGCGAGATCCCGAGGACGATTGCGATCGACCCGACTCTCCCGACCGTGGAGCCAGCGAGTTTGACGGCCTCTGCCCATACCGCCGGCCTCATCGGACGCCTCTTTCATCGTCTTTCCGCACGGTTTCGAAGAAGCCGTGCTCGATGTCGGGGATCGCGGGATCCAGGTCGCCGATGATGCATCCGCGGTTGATCACCACGATGCGGTCCGCGATGCGGGCGACCTCATCCAGGTGATGGCTGCTGACGAGGATCGCCGCATCGCCCCTCGCTCGCCGGAGCAGGCTCTCGCGGAGGCGGATGACACCCGCCGGGTCGAGCGCGTTCGTCGGTTCATCGAGCACGATCACGCTCGGGTCGTGCTGGAGTGCAGCCGCCAAGCCGACACGCTGCCTGTTGCCCAGCGACAGCGTGCGTGCGCGTCGCTCCGTATACTCCTCGAGCGCGAACTCGGTGATGACTGCCGACACCGCAGCCGCGACGTTCTCGATGCCGCGCATCCTGGCGCTCAGCTGGAGATTGCGTCGCACCGTCAGCTCCGGATAGGCGAGGGGATACTCCACCAGATGGCCCACCTTCGCCCACTGTTCGCGCGGCGCGGCGGCGAGGGGGTATCCCCCGAGCCGCACCTCCCCGCCGGCGGGGCGCAGCATTCCCAGCAGGATGCGCATCATCGTGGACTTGCCCGCACCGTTGAGGCCGACGAGCGCGACGATCTGCCCCCTGCGAAGCTCGAGGTCGAGGTCGAAGACGCCCGCGCCATTGCGGAACTGCCGCGTCGCGCCGTAGACGGCGAGGGCTGCATCGGTCATCGTCGATCACCGCACGCGAGAACCCGCAACGCGGCCTCGATCGCGGATCCGAGGTCGGGGTCGTCGCCGTCCGCCCATTCCAGCAGGGCCGCGTTCAGAGCCCCGATCGTCGCGGCTGCGGCGATGTGCGCATCGGCCTGCGGCACGCCGCGCGATCGCAGCGCGCCGGCGATCGCGTCGGTGGTCGCACCGCTGTTCCGTGCCAGGGCTCCGCGCAGCGACGGCGTGCGCGAGACGATGCGGAGCCGGTCGCGAACCTCGGACCCGGCCGGGGCGGGTACCGCTCCCCACGCCTCCCTGACCCCTGCCACTGCGGCGGCCAACGGCGGCAGGTCCTTCGCCTGACGGCCGACCGCCTCGGCAATGAGCGGGTCGTACGGGTCGTCGACGAGCACCGCATCCTTCGATGCGAAGTGCCGGAAGAAGGTCATCTCCGACACGCCCGCTCGGGCGGCGATCGCCGCCGCCGTCGTCGCGGCGTAGCCCCGTTCGTCGAACAGCTCGAGCGCGGAGCGCAGCAGCGCAGCTCGGGTCCGGGCGATTTTGTCCACGCGGAAAATGTTAGTTACTAACATTTGACTTGTCCACCATGCGAGTTGTTCCTCTGAGTGGCGTGCGGACTCACCGAGAGCTCCTCTCCTGGAGCGGACCCCGCAGGACTAGAGTCGGCCCTGGAGAGCCGGGAAGCCTGGTCGGCGCAACGTCACCGTTGCCGACGAAAGGCCGACCCATGCAGGCATCCGACATCCAGACCGCTCTCCCGCTCGTCGACCGGGGCACGAGCGCCGTAGCTGCGGCACGGCACATCGCCCGCGACCACCTCGCGACGCTGGTCGTAGCCGACGCGGGCGGGAGGCCGATCGGTGTCGTCTCGTCAGCCGACGTACTCGGTCTCCTGGTGCCGAAATATGTGCTCCAAGACATGGCATTGGCCGGGGTGCTCGACGAGGCCGGCGCCGAAGAGATGTGGAGCTATGCCGACGATCGCACCATCGGGGAACTGCTGGATGACGACGGCGTGAGAGTGCGCGAGTTGCTGGCCATCGACGGCGACAGCACGCTGATCGAAACGGCCGCGCGAATGGTCGACGCGCACGCTCAGATCGCGGTCGTCAACGGGACCAACCCTGCGATGTTCGTGACGCTGCCCGCGGCGATGGAAGCGATCCTCACGTTCATCGGCGAGCCCGGCGCGCCGTCTTGACCATCCAGATCGCGCTCGCTCTTGCGGTCTTCGCCGGGGCCTACATCCTGATTGCGACGGAGAAGGTGCCGCGGGTCACCGTCGCGCTGGTGGGCGCCGGGCTGATGGTGATCATCGGCGCGACGGACGATCAATCGATTTTCTTCTCCGAAGACAGCGGGATCGACTGGAACGTTATCTTCCTGCTGCTGGGCATGATGATCATCGTCGGAATCCTGCAGCAGAGCGGTGTGTTCGAGTATGTGGCGATCTGGGCGGCGAAGCAGGCGAGAGGGCGACCGTTCGTGATCATGGTCATGCTCGTGCTGATCACTGCAGTACTGTCCGCGTTCCTCGACAATGTCACCACGGTGCTGCTGGTCGCACCCGTCACGCTGCTCATCTGCGACCGGCTCGACACCTCGCCGGTGCCGTTTCTGATCGCTGAGGTGATGGCGAGCAACATCGGGGGTACCTCGACGCTGATCGGCGACCCACCGAACATCATCATCGCGAGCCGCGGCGGGCTCACGTTCAACGACTTCCTCGTGAACCTGGCACCGATCATCGCGGTGCTCCTGATCGTGTTCATCGGCCTTTGCTGGCTCATGTTCCGCAAGCAGCTTCACTACGATGCCGCCCGCGTCACCCGGATCATGGCCCTCAACGAACGGGAAGCAATCCGCGATGTGCCCCTGCTGATCAAGTCGCTCACCGTCCTCGGCCTGGTCCTCGTCGGGTTCGTGCTCCACTCCGTGATCCGCCTCGAGCCGGCGATCGTGGCGCTGCTCGGCGCCGGCGTGCTGATCCTGATCACCCGACTGGAAACTCGCAAGATCTTCGCGGATGTCGAGTGGGAGACGCTGCTGTTTTTCGCCGGCCTATTCATCATGGTCGGCTCCCTGGTCAACCTCGGTGTCATAGACATGGTCGGCGAAGCCGCAGTTGCGGCCGTCGGCACCAACTACTTCGGGGCGGCCACCGGCCTGCTCGTCGGCTCCGCACTGTTCTCCGGCATCGTCGACAACATCCCCTACGTCGCAACCCTCGCGCCGTTGACCAACGACCTCGTCCAAGCCGGCGGGGAGGCCGCCAAGCCGCTGTGGTGGGCTCTCGCCCTCGGGGCCGACCTCGGTGGTAACGCCACCGCGATCGGGGCCAGCGCGAACGTCGTCGTCCTGGGGATCGCGATGCGCAATGGCCACCCCATCTCGTTCTGGACCTTCACCAAGTACGGGCTCCTGGTCACCGCGGTCACGATCGCGGTCTGCATCCCGTACCTGTGGTGGCGCTACTACGCCGGATAGCTCGCGGTGGCTGGAAGGGATGTCTCCGTCTCACAGCGTCGAGTGTCGGATGCCGTCGAGGAGTACGCCGGCGAGGAGGGCGGTGGGCTCCGACGCGGGCGAGCGAAGAAAGACGGAGTAGAGGGTCGCGCCCATCAGGGCGTCCGCAACGACGTGCACGGGCGCATCGGGCCTCAGCTCACCCGAATCGACCGCGTGCTGCAATCGCTGCGCAAGTTCTTGCCGGTAGGGCCCGGCGACCTTTTGATTGAAGGCTTGAGCGACGAGCGCACTCTCGGCCGTTGCTGCGGTGAGCAGTCGGGCGCGCGCCGCGGCGTGCTCCTCATCGAGACCCTGAGCGAATTCGGTCAGCCACTGGGTCAGATCAGCCTCGATGTCCCCGGTGTCGGGGATCGGCAGCTCGGCGGGCAGCATCCGTCCATCGGTGATGCTCTCGGCGACGATCTCGTCCTTCGAGGCCCACCAGCGGTAGAGGGTCTGCCGTCCGACGCCGGCCCGGGCGGCGATGCCCTCCAGCGTCAGGCGGGAGTACCCACCCTCCAGGAGCAGCTCGATCGTCGCCTCGAGAATCGCGGTTCGTGACTTCTCACTGCGTGGACGCCCCGTTGTGGTGCCGGACATGAGTTGAGGCTAGCAAGAGGTCAGGGTACTTATGAGACACTTATGTCTCGTAATTCGCACTGTCTCTCCGAGACTCTCCACATCAGAAGGACCCAGCAATGAGGCTTGACAGCAAGATCGCCATCATCACCGGCGCGGCGGGCGGCATGGGCGCTGCCGGCGCTCTGCTCTTCGCCCGCGAGGGCGCCAAGGTGGCCGTCGTCGACATCACCGAAGAGCGCGCGCAGACGACCGTCGACGCGATCCGCGCCGCCGGTGGAGAGGCGATCGCGATCGGCGCGGACATCACCAAGACCGACGACGTGAAGCGCATCGTCGCTCGCACCGTCGCCGAACTCGGTGCGCCTAACGTGCTGTTCAACAACGCCGGCGTCGACCTCGAGAACAAGGCCAAGACCATCGACGTCGACGAGGAGATCTTCGACAAGGTCTTCGCGGTCAACACCAAGGGCCCCTGGCTGATGATGAAGCACGTGGTGCCGCACATGATCGAGGCCGGCGGAGGCTCGATCATCAACACCGCCTCCACGGGCGCGTTCATTCCGGTGAGCTCGGCCGCCTACTCTGCTTCGAAGGCCGCCGTCGTGATGCTCACCAAGATCGCCGCGAACGAACTCGGTGTCCACGGCATCCGCGTCAACACCCTCAATCCCGGAGCCACGACCACGCCGATGGCCGACCACCAGCGCGAGGAGATGATCAAGCGCGGCATCCCCGCCGAGACCCTCGATGCCGCAATGGCCGGGATGTCGGTGCTCGGCCGATTCGGAAAGCCCGAGGAGGTGGCCCAGATGGCGCTCTTCCTCGCCAGCGACGACTCCAGCAACGCGACCGGCGCCGACTTCTTCTGCGACGGCGGCCTCCGCAACATCGGTGCGACCTACGGCATGAAGCAGTAGCTGCCGGCGGCCCGCGGTACGAGCTCGGTCACGCCCGAGGCGGCCCGGCGCTCTCTCGCACGACCAGCCGCGGGCGCTCGGAGGAGAAGCGCTTGCCGGCCTGACCGTTGATCTCGGCGAGCAGGAGTTCGACGCCGCGTCGCCCCATGCCGGCGAAGTCCTGGTCGACCGTGGTGATCGGCGGGGTCCACAGTTCGGCGAGGGGGTGGTCGTCGAATCCGACGACGGAGACGTCTTCGGGGACGCGACGACCGGCACGGGTGAGCCCGCTGATGACGCCCATCGCGATCTCGTCGTTGCCGCAGAAGATCGCAGTCACGTCGAGGTCATCGGCGAGTGCCGTTCCGAGAGCCTGTCCGCTCTTGGGCTCCCAGGTGGCGTCGAGCGGCTCGGGGATCATCGCACCCGCTCGGCGCAGCGCGCGGCGCCAGCCCGCGGTGCGGCCGTCCTCCTTGCGGGACGGGGGGATGCGCACGTGGTGAACCGTCTTGTGCCCGAGCCCCAGCAGGTAGTCGGTGAGCTCCTCGGCGGCATGCGACTCGTCGAGCACCGCTTGGGGCAGGCTCGTGTCGCGGACGCCCGACAGGACGACCAGCGGAAGGTCGTCGGGAACGCGCTGCAGCGCGGCGACGCCGGGCGGGTCGAACTTCAGCACCACGACGCCGGCCAAAGGCTGAGAGAGGGTGGCGGCGATCGCACGGTCGATCTCGTCGTCGTCGGCGCTCTCCACCACGGTGATCATGACCGTGTATCCGTCGGCCCGAGCGGATTCCTCGATGCCGCGGATCGTCTCGGCGTAGCCGTAGCGGGAGGTGTCTCCGGCGATCACGGCGATGACCTGCGCCTTGCGGGAGGCGAGCACTCGGGCGGCCGCACTGGGGCGGAAGTTCAACTCCGCGATCGCCTGATCGACGCGCTCCCGCTTCTCGGGGGTCACCCGCGCCGCTCCGGTGAGCACGCGAGAGACCGTGGGAACCGATACACCGGCGCGCGCGGCGACGTCTGCGATGGTCGCTGGCTTCGGTGTCGGGTTCATTCTCGATCTCGGGGTGCGGTCGGAGGTCACGGTCACTTGACGGCCCCGCTGGTGATCCCCGAGATGATCTTCCGCTGGGCGACCATGAAGATGATCAGCAGCGGCAGGCTCATCAGGATGATGTAGGCGAAGATCAGGTGCCAATTCTGAAGGTAGAGCCCTGAGCTTGCCACCTGGAAGAGGTTCAAGGGCAGCGTGTCGAGTCTGCCGCCGACGACGAACAGCGCGTAGAAGACGTCATTCCAGATGTAGAGGCAGATCAGGATGGTCGCCGTGGCGAGCACGGGCATGAGCAGCGGCAGGATGATCGTGATGAACACCCGGACGGGAGACGCTCCATCGACCCGTGCGGCCTCTTCGAGTTCGATGGGGATCGTGCGGATGAACCCGGTGACGAAGAAGATCACCGTGGCCATGTACAAGCCCATGTACACGCCGATCATCCCGACCGCGGTGCCGGCCAGCCCGAGCTGCCGCAGCAGCAGCACGATCGTCACGACCGCGGGGGGCAGCACGATGCCGCTGATCGCGAGCGCATAGACGAACGCGAGCGGCTTCGAGGAGCGACGCCCGAGGATCCACGCGGCCATCGATCCGAAGACGAGCACGCCGATCACCGCGGGCACCATGACCAGCACACTGCCGCCGAATGCCGCGAGCATCTTTCCGTCGGTGAAGACTGTGGCGAAGTTCTCGAACAGGTGCCACTGGTCGGGCAGCTGCAGGTTCGGGTTGAGCGCTCCGGCCTGGTCCTTCGCCGCGGTGACGAGGATGACCCAGAACGGGATGCCGAGCAGCAGCAGAGCGGCGAGCACCGCCACGATCGGCTGCAGGATGCGGGTGGGGTGGACTCGATTTCTGGTGGCGGTGGCTGAAGGGCTCACAGCACGTCCTCCCTCTTGCGGAGCATGCGGATGACGGGGAAGGCGAGCAGCGCGACCCCGAGGAAGAGCACCAGACTCATCGTCGTGGCCTGGGCGAACAGGCCCTGTCCGAAGGTGCGGAAGATGAAGATGTTCACGAGTTCGGTGGTGCCGCCCGGACCGCCGGCCGTGGTCGCCTGGACGATGTCGAAGCCGTTCATCGACCCGAGCAGCGCGGTGGCGACGTTGAACGTCACGGCGGGCGCGAGCAGCGGGAAGCGGATCAGCCGGAACGTGGTCCACCAGTCGGCGCCGTCGAGACGTGCGGCTTCGAGAAGGTCCTGGTTGATCGTCTTCAGACCAGCAAGGTAGATGAGCATCGACAGCCCCATCCACTTCCAGGCGTGGATGAGGGCCACCACGACGATCGTCCAGGTGGTGCTTCCGAGCCACGCGATGTCGACCGGGTGCCCGAGGAAGAAGCCGATGATGCCGTTGACTGCACCCTCCGGCTTGAGCAGCGCCTGGAAGACGTAGCCGACGGCGAGTGCGGACATGAGGACGGGGATGAAGAACGCCACCCGAAGCGCCCGGTTGAGGGTGGTGTCACGTTCCAGCAGGAGAGCCAGTGCCAGCCCGAAAACGTTCTGGAACACCGCGACCAGGGTGGCGTAGATGAGGGTGATCCAGAGCCGGTTGAGCAGGGTGCCGTTCGAGAAGAGCTCGATGAAGTTGTCGGCGCCGACGAAGTCGATCTGCGACTTGAAGCTCGACCAGTTCGTGAACGCGTAGATGAAGTTGAAGATCGTGGGGACGAAGAAGAACACCACGAGGACAGCGAGCGCGGGGATCAGGAACCACAGGGGGTGGTCTTTCCTGCCGCGGCGACTGGGAGCGAATTCCTTGATCCCCTGCGCCCGGGCGGCGCCTTTGGAGAGTCCAAGAGTCGTGGTCATGAGAGATGCCTTCCGGGTCGGGGKGCCGGCAGAGGTCTGCCGGCACCCCTGCTGGATCAGAAGCCGGCCGCTCCGATGGCCTTGGCGAGCTGGGCGAACTGGTCCTGCGTGGTCTGCGCGACCTCGACAGTCGTCTTCGTGCCCTGGATCAGGTCACCGAGGTTCAGGTAGAGGTCCGGGTTCGCGACCGCGAGGGCCTGCATCGAGCCGACCGAGTCGCCCAGCGACGCGCTGACGTCGAGGAGCGCCTGCGGCACGTCGCCGGGTGTCTCGACCCCGTCCTGGAGGGAGGGCGTCGACAGTGCCGTGACGAAGTCCGCGTAGCCGTCGCCGAGCCAGTAGCTCAGCAGCTGCCGCGCCCCGGCCTCACGCGTGGCGTCGCCCGTCTTGAAGGCGACGAGGGCGTTGGACTGATCCGGGATGAACGTGCCGACGTTGCCGCTCGGTGAGATCGGGA
>NZ_JBFUFC010000017.1:0-34689 GCF_056403635.1 Microbacterium sp. P2_F9
CTGCTGTACCACCTGCAGGTCCTGATGATCGCGAAGGGGCTCACGCTCGAGGACGTGTACCGACATCTCTGAGCGTCACCCCCGTTCCTCCGGCCAACCCCACACCGAAAGCCACGCCGTCATGCTGCGAATCGCCGTGCCGAACAAGGGATCGCTCGCCGAGACCGCCGCGGAGATGCTCTCCGAGGCCGGATACGTGGGTCGGCGCGACCCCAAGGACCTGCACATCATCGATCCTCAGAACGAGGTCGAGTTCTTCTATCTGCGCCCCAAGGACATCGCGACGTACGTCGGGTCCGGCGCCCTCGATGTCGGCATCACGGGCCGCGACCTGCTTCTGGACGCACGGATGCCGGGCGCCCGCGAGATCGAGGCTCTCGGGTTCGCGGCCTCCACGTTCCGCTTCGCCGCGCCCCCCGGACGCTTCGCTGACGTCTCCGATCTCGACGGTGTGCGCATCGCGACCTCGTACCCGGGCCTCGTCGACAGGTTCCTCGATGAGCACGATGTCGCGGCCGATCTCGTGCCGCTCGACGGCGCAGTCGAGTCCGCGGTCCGCCTGGGCGTGGCGGATGCCATCGCCGACGTCGTCGAGACCGGCACGACCCTGCGGCAGGCAGGCCTCGAGATCTTCGGCCCCGTCATCCTGCAGTCCGAGGCCGTCCTGATCGGCTCTCCGGCCGAGGTCGACGGCGCCGAGACCCTCCTGCGGCGCCTGCGCGGCGTCATGGTCGCGCGGCAGTACGTGCTGATCGACTACGACCTTCCCGCCGATCTCGTCGACACAGCGGTCGCGATCGCTCCCGGCATCGAGTCGCCGACCATTTCGCCTCTCCGCGATCCGAAGTGGGTGGCCGTGCGGGTGATGAGTC
This sequence comes from Microbacterium sp. P2_F9, assembly GCF_056403635.1. Lineage (NCBI taxonomy): Bacteria > Bacillati > Actinomycetota > Actinomycetes > Micrococcales > Microbacteriaceae > Microbacterium > Microbacterium sp. P2_F9. The sequence goes on from NZ_JBFUFC010000017.1 coordinate 873, forward strand.
CGCGCAAGGGCGTCAACCAGGTCATGGACGCGCTCTACGCGATCGGCGCGCGCGCGATCCTCGTGAGCGCCATCCACAACGCGAGGCTCTGATGGCCGTCGTCTGCCGCGTCATCCCTTGCCTGGACGTCGCCGCCGGACGCGTCGTCAAGGGCGTGAACTTCGAGAACCTGCGGGACATGGGCGACCCGGTCGAACTCGCCCGGATCTACTACGAGCAGGGCGCCGACGAGCTGACCTTCCTCGATGTGACAGCGACCGTCGATGACCGCGCGACGACCTACGACGTCGTGCGCCGCACCGCCGAAGAGGTCTTCATCCCGCTGACCGTCGGGGGCGGAGTCCGCACGACGGACGACGTCGCCCGGCTGCTGTCCGTCGGCGCCGACAAGATCGGGGTGAGCTCGGCGGCGATCGGCCGCCCCGCCCTCATCGACGAGATCGCGGACCGCTTCGGTGCACAGGTGCTGGTGCTCTCGCTCGACGTCAAGCGTGCGACCGGGCCGCTCCGCGAGCGGATCCCCTCGGGCTTCGTCGTCACCACCCACGGCGGCCGCACCGAGACCGAGCTGGACGCGCTGGCGTGGGCACGCGAGGCGATCGAACGCGGGGCGGGGGAGCTCCTGGTCAACTCCATCGACGCGGACGGCACCCGGCAGGGCTTCGACCTCGAGCTGGTCTCCCTCATGCGGGAGATCTCGAGCGTCCCGGTCATCGCGTCGGGCGGTGCCGGCAAGCTCGGCGACTTCGCGCCGGCGATCACGGCGGGCGCCGACGCGGTGCTCGCGGCATCCGTCTTCCACTCCGGTCAACTCACCGTGGGCGATGTGAAGGCCGCACTGCTCGCCGACGGGATCCCGGTGCGCGAAGGGCAGGCGGCGACGTGAGCGAGACGATCGAGCAGCGCATCGCGCAGGTGACCTTCGACGCCCACGGGCTGGTCGCGGCGATCATCCAGCAATGGGACACGCACGAGGTGCTCATGCTCGGATGGATGGATGCCGAGGCCCTGCGCCGGACGCTCACCTCCGGCCGCGTCACCTTCTGGTCGCGGTCGCGGCAGGAGTACTGGCGCAAGGGCGACACCTCCGGCCACGTCCAGTTCGTGCGAGGCGCGCGGCTGGACTGCGACGGCGACGCCATCCTGGTGCAGGTGGAGCAGGTCGGCGTGGCCTGCCACACGGGCACGCGCACGTGCTTCGACACCACCGACCTCGAGCCGGTGACCGGACTGGACCGATGACCGCACGGGCACGCCTGCTGTGCGTGGCGGCCATCGTGCTCGCCGGGGCGATCGGCGTGATCTCGTCGACCCAGACCTGGCTCGTCGTCACCCTCGCGGACGCCGAGCACGAGCTCACCGTGGCGGGAGCCGCCGCAGTTCCCGTCCTCGCGCCGCTCAGCCTGGCCGTGCTCGCCCTCGGCGGGGCGCTGTCGATAGTCGGGCTGGTGCTGCGGTACATCTTCGGCGTGCTCACGGTCGCGATCGCCCTCGTGCTCGGTGTCCTGACCGCGCAGATCGCCTTCGCCCAGCCGCTCGACGCCGCCGCCCGCACCGTGACCGACGCGACCGGGATCACCGGCACGGCCGCGATCTCCGAACTCGTGTCGGGCATCTCGGCGACCCCGTGGCCGATCTGCACACTGATCGCCTGGGTGCTGCTCCTTGCGGCCGGCCTGTTCACGATCATGACCGCGCGCGGCTGGCGAGGCAGCGACCGGCGCTACCGATCCGACGCCGTGCCGCCTGCCGGCCCCGCACCATCCCGTCCGCGTGATGCCGTCGACTCGTGGGACGACCTGTCCCGCGGCGACGATCCGACGGCGGCGCCCCGCTAGACTTGCCGAACTCGCGTACTCGGAGGAAATCCATGAGCAATCCCATCGGCGATCCCGGCCACGGACACTCGCCGGCCGCGTGGACGGCCATCATCATCATGCTGGTGGCCATCGCCATCGGCACCTTCTTCTTCTTCCTGGAGATCCCGGCCATGGTGTGGGTCTCAGCCGGACTCCTCGTGGTCGGGCTGCTCGTCGGCTGGGGCATGAAGAAGGCCGGATACGGCGTCAACGGGCCAAAGTACGCGCCGAAAGAGCATTGAGCATGCTCGCCGACCTCACGGCCGGCGCGGTGGAGGATGCCGAGGCACGCGCCTCGCTGCGGCCGCTCGCGGTCGTCGAGTCTCTTGCGCTCGCGCGCCCGGCGGCCCGCGATGCCCTGGCTGCGCTGGCTCCGGCCGATCGGGTGAAGATCATCGCCGAGGTCAAGCGCGCGAGCCCCTCGCGCGGTGACCTGGCCGCGATCCCCGACCCGGCCCTGCAGGCCCGCCGCTACGAGCAGGGCGGCGCATCCGCGATCTCGGTCCTCACCGAGGGCCGGCGATTCAAGGGCAGTCTCGCCGACCTGGAGGCGGTCCGTGACGCGGTCTCGCTGCCCGTGCTGCGCAAGGACTTCATCGCGACCGAGTACCAGGTGCTCGAGGCGCGGGCATCCGGCGCCGACCTCGTGCTGCTGATCGTGGCCGCGCTCGAGCAGGACGTGCTCGCGCGGCTGCACGCACTCACCCTCGACCTCGGCATGACGCCCCTCGTCGAAACGCACTCGGCGGACGAGGTCGATCGCGCCGCAGACGTCGGCGCGCGGCTGATCGGCGTCAATGCCCGGGACCTGTCGACCTTCGCGCTCGACCGGGATCTGTTCGGCCGACTCGCTGAGCGCATTCCCGCCGGCGCCGTCCGCATCGCCGAGTCAGCAGTGCTCATCCCGGAGGATGTCGCGCACTATCGCGCCGCGGGCGCCGACGTGGTGCTCATCGGCGAGGCCCTTGTCACCGGCGACCCGGTGGCGACACTCGGCGCGTTCCTGGCGGCCGGGGCATCCGAAGTATCGAGGAGCGAGTCGAAGTGAGCAGTCTGCGAGATGTCACCGGGCCCTTCTTCGGGGAATTCGGCGGCAGGTACATGCCGGAGTCGCTGATCGCCGCGATCGACGAGCTCACCGCCGCCTACGAGGCCTCGAAGTCCGACCCCGCGTTCCAGGCGGAGTTCCTCGGTTTGCTGCGCTCCTACGCGGGGCGACCGTCGGTGCTGACGGAGGTGCCGCGATTCGCGGCGCACGCCGGCGGCGCCCGGGTGTTCCTCAAGCGCGAAGACCTCAACCACACCGGATCGCACAAGATCAACAACGTGCTCGGCCAGGCGCTGCTGACCAAGCGTCTGGGCAAGACGCGCGTGATCGCAGAAACAGGAGCCGGCCAGCACGGCGTCGCGACCGCGACAGCGGCAGCCCTCTTCGGCTTCGACTGCACGATCTACATGGGCGAGGTGGACACCCAGCGTCAGGCGCTCAACGTCGCCCGGATGCGCCTGCTCGGGGCCGAAGTGATCCCCGTCCGCACGGGTTCCCGAACCCTCAAGGACGCGATCAACGATGCCTACCGTGACTGGGTCGCCACCGTCGAGACGACCAATTACATCTTCGGGACGGCCGCAGGACCGCATCCGTTCCCCGCCATGGTCCGCGACTTCCAGAAGGTGATCGGCGAAGAGGCCAGGGCGCAGCTCCTGGAGGAGATCGGTCGACTCCCTGATGCCGTCGTGGCATGCGTCGGCGGCGGTTCGAACGCGATCGGCATGTTCGACGCCTTCCTCGATGACGCCGACGTCAAGCTCTACGGTGTGGAGGCCGCCGGCGACGGCGTGGACACGCCTCGGCACGCGGCATCCATCGAACGCGGCCGGCCCGGCGTGCTGCACGGTGCGAAGACCTTCGTGCTGCAGGACGAAGACGGTCAGACCGTCGAATCCCACTCGATCTCCGCGGGGCTGGACTACCCAGGGGTCGGACCCGAGCACGCCTGGCTAGCCTCCATCGGCCGCGCCGAGTACATCCCGGCCACCGATGACGAGGCGATGCAGGCACTGCGGCTGCTGAGCGAGACCGAGGGCATCATCCCCGCCATCGAGTCGGCGCACGCGCTCGCCGGCGCGCTGCGGCTCGGCCGAGAGCTCGGACCTGACGCCGTGCTCGCCGTGTGCCTGTCCGGGCGCGGCGACAAGGACATGGACACCGCCGCCCACTACTTCGGCCTCTACGACCAGGAGGAGCAGGCATGACCTCCCGCGTCGCTGCGGCCATCGATGCAGCCAAGGCGGAAGGCCGCGGTGCGTTCGTGGGCTACCTTCCGATCGGCTTTCCAGACCTCGCCACGAGCATCGAGGCTGCCGTCGCCCTCGCTGAGAACGGCGCCGACATCCTCGAACTTGGGCCGCCCTACTCCGATCCCGTGATGGACGGCACCGTCATCCAGGAGGCGACGCAGACCGCTCTCGCCGCCGGCTTCCGGCTGCGTGACACGTTCACGGCCGTGCGCGCGATCACGGAGCGCGTCTCGGTGCCCGTGGTCGTGATGACCTACTGGAACCCGGTGCTGCAGTACGGCGTCGACCGCTACGCCGACGACCTCCTCGCGGCCGGCGGCGCCGGCATGATCACACCGGACATCACGCCGGACGCCGCAGGCGAATGGGTCGCCGCGAGCCGTCGAACCGGGCTCGACCGGATCTTCCTCGCCGCCCCGACCTCGACCGACGAGCGACTCGCGCTCATCGCCGCGAGCAGCACGGGTTTCGTCTACACGGTCTCCACGATGGGGATCACCGGCGAGCGGGCGGAGTTGGATGCCGCGGCCCGCACCCTCACCGCACGTCTGCGGGAGCACCGGGGATCGGACGGCGAGGCGATCCGCGCCTGCGTCGGGATCGGCATCTCCACCGCCGACCAGGTCAGCTCGGTGCTCGCCTACTCCGATGGCGCGATCGTCGGAACGGCCCTGGTCCGGGCGCTGCGCGACGGCGGGGTCGAAGGTCTCGCTGAGACGACCAGGGCGCTCGTCGCGGGCACGCGTCCGACGCACCCGAACTAGACTTCTCAGGTCGTCGCGACCGCCGCCCCCGCACTGAAGGACACCACCCCCATGATGAACGCCGCCCTGAGCGTGGTCGCCAGCATCCCGAGCCCGCCCGATAGCTCGTTCGACGTGCAGATCCTCGCGTGGACCTTCACGATCCACTACTACGCGCTGTGCATCATCGCGGGGATCATCGTCGCGACGTTGCTGACCAACCGCCGCCTCACCAAGCGCGGCGCCGAGCCGTGGGTCGTCATCGACATCGCCCTGCTCGCCGTGCCTCTCGCGATCATCGGCGCACGGATCTACCACGTGGCCACCCATCCTGGCTTCTACTTCGGGCCGGGCACGAACCTCTGGGCGATCTTCTACATCTGGGAGGGCGGCATCGCGATCTACGGCGCCCTCATCGGCGGCGGGATCGGCGCCTGGCTCGGCTGCCGGTGGACCGGCATCCGGTTCACCGCGTTCGCGGACGCCMTCGCGCCCGGTCTCCTCATCGCGCAGGCGCTGGGACGCTTCGGCAACTGGTTCAACCAGGAGCTGTTCGGCCTTCCCACGGATGTGCCGTGGGGCCTCGAGATCTCCAGCACCAACCCCGCCTTCCCGCCGGGACTGGCCGACGGAACCCTGTTCCACCCCACGTTCCTGTACGAGGTGATCTGGAACCTGCTCGGTGCCGCGGTGCTCCTGTGGGCCGGCCGACGCTTCACGCTCCAGTGGGGCCGCCTCTTCGGCCTCTACCTCATCTGGTACAGCGGCGGACGGATCATGTGGGAGTCCATCCGCATCGACCAGAGCGAGATCTACCTCGGCCTGCGCACGAACGTGTGGGCAGCGATCCTCGGCGTCATCCTTGGTCTGGTCATCCTGATCGTGCAGAGGCGCCGGCACCCCGGGCTCGAGCCCTCTCCGTACGTGCCCGGCCGCGAGTGGACGGCCCTCGGGGCTGTACAATCGCAGGACACCGACGACTTCGTCGACGTCAGCGAGCCGCCGACGGACGACGTCGCCGAGGGCACCGCCACAAGCACACTCGCCGCGAAGTAACAGCAGCCGGGCCGACGTCGTCCCATCTTGAGCATCAATGTGAGGACGGTAGGAATGCTTTCGAGCCCCCACCGCGGCGCCGGTCCATCGGACCTTGGCGCCTTCCCGCCGAAGCAGGGGATGTACAACCCTGCGTTCGAAAAGGACGCCTGTGGTCTGGCGATGGTCGCGACACTTCGCGGCGAGCCTGGGCATGACATCATCGCCCTGGCGCTGACGGCCCTGCGCAACCTCGAGCACCGCGGCGCGATCGGGTCCGACTCGGGCACCGGCGACGGCGCGGGCATCCTCACGCAGATGCCGGATGCCTTCCTCCGCGCGGTGGTGGACTTCGACCTTCCTCCCGTCGGCGAGTACGCCGCAGGCATGGCCTTCCTGCCGCACGACGCCGAAGAGCGCGCAGCGCTCAAGGCCGGCGTCGAGCAGATCGCGGCGAGCGAGAATCTGGTCATCCTCGGCTGGCGCGCGGTGCCGGTCGATGAGACCCACCTCGGCAAGCTCGCCTACGCCGCGCGCCCGGTCTTCGAGCAGCTGTTCGTCGCACGCCCGGGCTTCGGCGCCGAGCCCGCTCTGTCGGGCATCGCTCTGGACCGGCGCGTCTACCGGCTGCGCAAGCGCGCCCGCCGCGAATTCGGCGCGTACTTCGTGTCGCTGTCGTGCCGCACGCTCGGCTACAAGGGCATGGTCACGACCCTGCAGCTCGAGCCGTTCTACCCCGACCTCTCCGATGAGCGCTTCGCCTCGGAGCTCGCGGTCGTGCACTCCCGCTACTCGACCAACACCTTCCCGTCCTGGCCGCTCGCCCAGCCCCTGCGGATGCTCGCCCACAACGGTGAGATCAACACCGTGAACGGCAACCGCAACTGGATGCGCGCCCGCCAGTCCCAGCTCGAGTCGGAGCTGCTGGGCGACATCCGCCCGCTCCTCCCGATCTGCACGGAGGGCGCGAGCGACTCCGCCTCGTTCGACGAGGTGCTGGAGCTGCTCACCCTCACGGGCCGCAGCCTGCCGCACGCGATCATGATGATGGTGCCGGAGGCCTACGAGAAGCAGGTCGACATCGACGGCGACCTCCGCGCGTTCTACGACTACCACTCGATGCAGATGGAGCCCTGGGACGGTCCGGCGGCGCTCATCTTCACCGACGGCACCGTCGTCGGCGCGACGCTCGACCGCAACGGGCTGCGCCCCGGCCGCTGGACCGARACCACCGACGGCCTGATCGTCATCGGCAGCGAGACAGGCGTGCTCGACTTCGAGCCCGAGCGCATCAAGCGCCGCGGACGCCTTCGCCCCGGGCGCATGTTCCTCGTCGACACCGCGCAGCAGCGCATCGTCGAGGACGACGAGATCAAGGCGGACCTCGCCGCCCTCCAGCCGTGGCAGGAGTGGCTCGACGCCGGACGCGTGCGCCTCGCCGACCTTCCCGAGCGCGAGCACATCGTGCACCCGATCGCCTCGATCACCCGGCGCCAGCGCACCTTCGGCTACACCGAGGAGGAAGTTCGCATCCTCCTCACCCCGATGGGCCAGAACGGCGCGGAGCCGCTGGGCGCCATGGGAAGCGATACACCCCTGGCGGTGCTGAGCGAGCGCCCGCGTCTGCTCTTCGACTACTTCACGCAGCAGTTCGCGCAGGTCACGAACCCGCCGCTCGACTCGATCCGTGAAGAAGTCGTCACCTCGCTGTCGCTCGGCCTCGGCCCGGAGCGGAACCTGCTGGCGTGGGGTGCCGACCACACGCAGAACGTCACGCTCGACTTCCCGGTGATCGACAACGACGAGCTCGCGAAGATCCAGCACATCGACACGGCTCTGCCCGGTCGCTCCTCGGTGACGATCCGCGGCCTCTACCGCGTCGAGGCCGGCCACAAGGGCATGCAGAAGCGCCTGGCGCAGATGTGCCAGGAGGTCGACCACGCGATCGAGGACGGCGCAGAGTTCATCGTGCTCAGCGACCGCGACTCCAACAAGGACCTCGCCCCGATCCCGTCGCTGCTCATGCTCGCGGCCGTGCACCACCATCTCATCCGCAACGAGACCCGCATGAAGGTCGGGATCGTCGTCGAGGCGGGCGACGTGCGCGAAGTGCATCACGTGGCGACGCTCATCGGGTACGGGGCATCCGCCGTCAACCCGTACCTGGCGATGGAGACGGTGGAATACCTCGTCCGCGCCGGCTTCATCACGCACATCACGCCCGAGAAGGCCGTGCGCAACCTGATCTACGCGCTCGGCAAGGGTGTCCTGAAGATCATGTCGAAGATGGGCATCTCGACCGTGTCGTCATACGCGGGCGCGCAGGTCTTCGAGGCCGTCGGCCTCGCGCCGGAATTCGTCGCCCGCTACTTCACGGGCACCGAGTCGAAGCTCGGCGGAGTCGGACTCGACGCCATCGCCGAGGAGAACGCGGCGCGCCACGCGTACGCGTATCCCGAGGACGCCGCCGTCCGGGCGCACGAGCGCCTGTGGACCGGTGGCGAGTACCAGTGGCGCCGCGACGGCTCGCCGCACCTCTTCAACCCGGACACGGTGTTCCGCCTGCAGCACGCCACCCGCACGCGTCGGTACGACATCTTCCGCGAGTACACGAAGCTCGTCGACGACCAGGCCGGCGAACTCAAGACGCTGCGCGGCATGTTCGCGCTGCGCACCGGCGTACGCCCGCCCGTGCCGATCGACGAGGTCGAGGAGGTCGCGTCGATCGTGAAGCGATTCTCGACCGGCGCGATGAGCTATGGCTCGATCTCGCGGGAAGCGCACGAGACGCTCGCTATCGCGATGAACAGCATCGGCGGCAAGTCGAACACCGGCGAGGGCGGCGAGGACGTCGACCGGCTCCTGGACCCCGAGCGGCGCAGCGCCATCAAACAGGTGGCGTCGGGCCGGTTCGGTGTGACGAGCCTGTATCTGACCCACGCGACCGACCTCCAGATCAAGCTCGCGCAGGGTGCCAAGCCCGGTGAGGGTGGCCAGCTGATGTCGACCAAGGTGTATCCGTGGATCGCGCGCACGCGGCACTCCACGGCAGGCGTCGGGCTGGTCTCGCCCCCGCCGCACCACGACATCTACTCGATCGAAGACCTCAAGCAGCTCATCTTCGACCTCAAGCGCGCCAACCCCGACGCGCGGGTGCACGCGAAGCTCGTGAGCCAGTCCGGGATCGGCGCGGTCGCAGCCGGCACGGCCAAGGCCCTGGCCGACGTGATCCTCGTGTCGGGACACGACGGCGGCACCGGCGCGAGCCCGCTCAACTCGCTCAAGCACGCCGGAACGCCGTGGGAGCTCGGCCTCGCCGAGACGCAGCAGACCCTCATGCTCAACGGCATGCGCGACCGGGTCGTCGTCCAGGTGGACGGTCAGCTCAAGACCGGCCGCGACGTCATCATCGGAGCCCTCCTGGGCGCCGAGGAGTTCGGCTTCGCGACGGCCCCGCTCGTCGTCTCGGGCTGCRTCATGATGCGCGTCTGCCACCTCGACACGTGCCCCGTCGGCGTCGCGACGCAGAACCCCGTCCTGCGGGCCCGCTTCAACGGCAAGCCCGAATTCGTCGTGAACTTCATGGAGTTCATCGCCCAGGAGGTTCGCGAATACCTCGCCGAACTTGGATTCCGCAGTCTCGAGGAGGCGGTGGGTCATGTCGAGCTGCTCGACGTGAACGGCGCGATCGACCACTGGAAGGCGAACGGGCTCGACCTGTCGCCGATTCTGGAGGGACCGGAATTCGCCGATGACGAGCCGCGTCGCAACCTGCGCGGTCAGGAGCACGAGCTCGACCAGCACTTCGATGTGGCGCTCATCGAGCGCGCCCGCGACGTCATCGAGCACGGCGGCCACGTCACGATCGACCTCCCGATCCGCAACACGGAGCGGGCCGTCGGCACGCTGCTCGGCCACCACGTCACGCTGGCGCACGGTGAGAACGGACTGCCGTCCGGCTCCATCGTGGTGAACCTCACCGGCTCGGCCGGCCAGTCGTTCGGCGCCTTCATGCCGGCGGGCATCTCGCTGCGCCTCGAAGGCGACTCCAACGACTACGTCGGCAAGGGTCTCTCCGGAGGCCAGATCGTCGTGCGCCCGCCCCGTGGAGCGAACTTCGAGGCATCGCAGAACGTCATCGCCGGAAACGTCATCGGGTATGGCGCCACGCAGGGCACCCTGTTCCTCAGCGGCGTGGTGGGGGAGCGGTTCTTCGTCCGCAACTCCGGCGCGACTGCCGTGGTCGAGGGCGTCGGCGACCACGCGCTGGAGTACATGACGGGTGGCCTCGCGGTGATCCTCGGCGCCACCGGCCGCAACCTCGGCGCCGGGATGTCCGGCGGGACGGCCTACGTCTACCGACTCGACCGCGCGCTGGTCAATCGGGAGGCGCTCGCCACCGGGGAACTGGTGCTGGGCGAGCTGGGATCGGGGGATGCCGAGATCCTGCGCGACCTGCTGGAGCAGCATGTCGCCGAGACCGACTCGACCCTCGCGTCGTCGATGCTCGCCGACTTCGATCGCGTGCTCGATGACTTCGTGCGCGTACTGCCGCGCGACTACGCAGCGGTGCTGCAGACCCGCCAAGACGCGGTCGCCGAGGGGCTGGACCCCGACGGCGACGTCGTCTGGACTCGCATTCTGGAGGTGACGGGTGGCTGACCCGAAAGGTTTTCTGAAGGTCACGGATCGCGAGCTGCCCCCGCGGCGGCCCATTCCGGTGCGCATCATGGACTGGAAAGAGGTCTACGAGCCCGGTGACGGGGCGGTGCTGCGTCGGCAGGCCGGACGCTGCATGGACTGCGGCATCCCGTTCTGCCACAAGGGCTGCCCGCTCGGAAATCTCATTCCGGAGTGGAACGACCTCACGTGGCGGGGGGAGGGGCGTGCCGCGAGCGAGCGGCTGCACGCGACCAACAACTTCCCCGAGTTCACCGGGCGCCTGTGCCCTGCGCCGTGCGAGAGCTCGTGCGTGCTGGGGATCAACCAGCCCGCCGTCACGATCAAGCAGATCGAGGTGTCGATCGTCGACGAGGCGTTCGGCCGCGGCTGGGTCGAGCCGGAGCCCCCGGGTCGCCTGACCGGCAAGACCGTCGCTGTGGTCGGGTCCGGGCCTGCCGGCCTCGCCGCCGCGCAGCAGCTCACCCGAGCCGGTCACACCGTCGCGGTCTACGAGCGCGACGACCGCATCGGCGGGCTCCTCCGCTACGGCATCCCGGACTTCAAGATGGAGAAGCGCCACATCGAGTCGCGCCTGCGGCAGATGCAGGACGAGGGCACCAGATTCCGCGCCGGAGTCGAGATCGGCAAGGACATCTCGTGGAGCGACCTGCGCGCCCGCTACGACGCGGTGGTCATCGCGACCGGCGCGACGGTGCCTCGTGAGCTCACCATTCCCGGCCGGGACCTCGCGGGCGTCCACTTCGCCATGGAGTACCTGGTCGAATCGAACCGCGCGACCGCCGGCGACTCCGTCGCCAACCAGATCACGGCGGAGGGAAAGCACGTCGTCGTCATCGGCGGCGGCGACACCGGCGCCGACTGCATCGGGACGGCGCACCGCCAGGGTGCGCTCAGCGTCACCAACCTCGCGATCGGCCGCCGCCCCCCTGGGGAGCGCCCCGAGCACCAGCCCTGGCCGATGTCGCCGACGCTCTTCGAAATCCAGTCCGCGCACGAAGAGGGTGGAGAGCGCTCCTACCTCTCCTCGACCGTCGAGTTCGTCGGCAACGAGGTCGGCGAGGTCCGTGCGCTGCGGGTCGCCGAGACGGAATTCGTCGACGGCAGGCGCGTGCCCAAGAGCGGGACCGAGCGGGACATCCCGGCCGATCTGGTGCTCATCGCGATGGGCTTCACCGGTCCGGAGCGCGAGCTTCTGGAAGGTCAGCTCGGTGCGCAGTTCACCGACCGCGGTGCGGTGCAGCGCGAGGACGACTTCCACACCACGGCACCCGGCGTCTTCGTCGCCGGCGATGCCGGGCGCGGTCAGTCGCTCATCGTCTGGGCGATCGCCGAAGGCCGTGCAGCAGCCGCGCACGTGGACACGTACCTCATGGGTGAGACCGCGCTGCCGGCGCCGGTGCGGGCCTCCGAAGTCGCGATCGGGTTGCAGCCCGCGTAGGCTGGGACCGGTCCTTCGACCCACTTTCCCCCGACTTCACGGAGCACACACGGATGAGACGCGCCAAGATCGTGGCCACCCTCGGGCCTGCAACATCGACCTACGAGACGGTCCGAGCGATCATCGATGCAGGTGTCGACGTCGCGCGGCTGAACCTCAGCCACGGGGACTACTCCGTGCACGAGAACAACTTCGCCAATGTCCGCAAGGCAGCTGAGGACTCCGGCCGCGCCGTCGCGATCCTCGTCGACCTGCAGGGCCCGAAGATCCGCCTCGGCAAGTTCGCCGACGGCCCCCACGACCTCGCAGTCGGGGACATCTTCAAGATCACCATCGACGACATCGCCGGCACCAAGGAGATCTGCTCGACGACGTTCAAGGGCCTCACCGCCGACGTCAACCCCGGCGACTTCCTGCTCATCGACGACGGCAAGGTCCGCGTCGAGGTCATCGAGAAGGACGACACCGTCGTCACGACCAAGGTCATCGTCGGCGGTCCGGTCTCCAACAACAAGGGCATCAACCTGCCCGGCGTCGCGGTCAACGTGCCCGCCCTGTCGGAGAAGGACGAAGAAGATCTGCGCTGGGGCCTGCGCATCGGCGCCGACCTGATCGCGCTGTCGTTCGTGCGCAGCGCCAAGGACATCCAGCGCGTCCACGTCATCATGGCGGAGGAGAACCGGTACATCCCGGTCATCGCGAAGATCGAGAAGCCGCAGGCGGTAGACAACCTCGAAGAGATCATCGACGCCTTCGACGGCATCATGGTCGCCCGTGGCGACCTCGGCGTGGAGCTGCCCCTGGAGGCGGTCCCGATCGTCCAGAAGCGCGCCGTCGAACTGTGCCGCCGCATGGCCAAGCCGGTCATCGTCGCCACCCAGATGCTCGAGTCGATGATCGAGAACCCGGTGCCCACCCGCGCCGAGACGAGCGACGTCGCCAACGCTGTGCTCGATGGCGCCGACGCGGTCATGCTCTCGGGCGAGACGAGCGTGGGCAAGTACCCGGTCGTGGTCGTCGAGACCATGGCTCGCATCGTCGAGTCGACCGAGGACCACGGCCTCGAGCGCATCCTGCCGCTCACCGCCAAGCCCCGTACCCAGGGCGGCGCGATCACACTCGCCGCCGTCGAGGTCGCCGACTTCGTCGACGCGAAGTACCTCTGCATCTTCACCGAGTCGGGTGACACGGCACGCCGCCTGTCGCGCATCCGCTCGAAGATCCCGATGCTCGCCTTCACGCCGCTGCCCGCGATCCGTCGCCGCATGGCCCTCACCTGGGGCGTGAAGTCGACCCTCGTCGAGCACGTGACGCACACCGACAAGATGTTCATCCAGGTCGATGACTATCTGCTCACCAACGATCTCGCGAAGGTCGGCGACAAGGTCGTGGTGATCTCCGGTTCCCCTCCCGGAATCGTCGGCTCGACCAACGACATCCGGGTGCACAAGGTCGGCGACGCGGTGCACGGCGCAGCTCCCGTTTACCGCGAGTAGCCGGTTCACCTGCAAAGGACGACACGCACCGCTGGGCGGCTCCGGATGTCACTAGGCTGAGCACGGCTCAAGCCGCTGACGAAAGGTTCGTGCAATGTTCTTCTGGTGGATTCTCTGGGCGTTCTACTTCTTCGCCTACCTGTATGTCATCATCTTCGTGGTCAGGGACCTGTTCCGCGATGACTCGGTCAACGGGTGGCTGAAGGCGCTGTGGATCATCGCGCTCGTCTTCGTACCGTTCCTCACGGGCATCATCTACGTCCTCGTGAACGGCAAGGGCATCGCCGAGCGTGAGTACGCGACGCGTGTGCGGGCGCCCGAGCAGGACGACTACAAGCCCTCCGCGTCGGCGAGCCCGTCCGAGGACATCGCTCGCGCGAAGGCGCTGCTCGATGCAGGGTCGATCTCGCAGGGCGAGTACGACGCGCTCAAGAGCAAGGCGCTCGGCAACCAGTACTTCGGCTGAGAGGCCTCGACAACCACCCGCGAGCGGAGCGTCGGCATTGCCGACCTCCGCTCGTCGGCTTTTCCGCCGCCTGATCCGAGCCGCAACACGCCGCGAATGGAATCGTCATTCGCCCGACTCACGGCGGGTGTACTTTCCCCCTGTCATCGCCCGAGATGACAGTGAGGATGACACATGGCCCGAACTGATTCCCCGGCCGCACCAGCCGCTCAGGGATCGAACCCACCCGAGAAACTTCAGGCGGACGGCGTCAGCGCCGCCGGCTCGATCGTGATGGCGGTGGCCGGCAGTGCGCCGGCGTACTCCATCGCCGCTACCACCGCGACCCTGGTGGGTGTCGCGGGACTCGGAGCCCCCGGCGCGCTGCTCTGGTGCGGCATCCCGATGCTCGGCATCGCCTGGGCGTTCATGTACCTCGGACGCGCCGATGTAAATGCCGGAGCGGCCTACTCCTGGGTCGCCCGAGCGCTGCACCCCGCGCTCGGCTTCCTGTCCGGCTGGGCGCTCGTGATCTCGGCGACGATCTTCATGGTCGCCGGCGCGCTGCCGGCCGGCGCGATGACCGTCTCGCTGTTCGACCCCAGTCAGGCCGACAACGTTTCACTCATCACCGCCATCGGCGCGCTCTGGTTCATCGTGATGGCCGCCTGCGTCTACTTCGGCGTGCACATCACCGCGCGGGCGCAGTGGATCATGTCGGTCATCGAGGTCGGCATCCTCGTCGTCTTCGCCGCGCTCGCCCTTTTCCGCGCCGCCACGACCAGCCATGCGGGTCCGAACTTCTCGTGGGACTGGCTCGGGTTCACGCATCTGAGCGGACCCGGGGTATTCGTGAGCGCCGCTCTGATCGCCGCGTTCTACTACTGGGGCTGGGATGTCGCGTCGAACCTCAACGAGGAGACCAAGGAAGGCCATAAGTCGGCGGGAGCCGCGGGCCTCATCGGTGTGGGAATCGTCTTCGTGCTGTTCGAGATCTTCACCATCGCGACGCTCGTCATGCTGCCGCAGGAAGAGATCGAAGCGAACAGCGCCAACATCCTGTCGGTGCTCGGCGACATCATCTGGCCGGGCATCGGCGGCAAGATCCTGATCATCGCCGTCGCTCTCTCGACGATCGCCACGCTCGAGACGACGCTCATCCAGGTGACGCGCACGCTGTTCGCGATGGGACGAGACAACACCATCCCCTCTGCGTTCGGCCGGGTGCACCCGCGCTGGAAGACGCCGACGTTCGCGACGATCGTGATCCTCGTCGTTTCGCTGCTGCTCTTCGTCGGATCCAACTTCCTGGGCAGTGTGGGCGAGATCATGGGCAACGCGATCGGGTCGATCGGGCTGCAGATCGCGTTCTACTACACGCTCGCGGGCGTCGCGGTGGTGGTCGCGTATCGGCGGGTGCTGTTCCAGTCCGTTAAGAACTTCCTCCTGATCGGGCTGTGGCCGGCATCGGGGGCGGTGTTCATGGGCTGGGCGTTCTTCGTCTCGATCCCGAGCAACGATCCGGTGGTCAACTGGCTGGGCCTCGGACTCATCCTGCTCGGCGTCGTGCCGCTGGCGCTCTTCTACCGCAAGGCGAAGGTGTACTACTCGCGTCGCCCGCTCGAAGTGCCGCCGGAGCTCGACAAGAAGGCGCCCGCGGATGTCGACCTCCGCTCGCCCGAGCAGGTGGCCACGCTTCCCGACCCGAACACGGTCGCGGTGAAGGTCATCCAGGACGAATAGCTCGAGACGACAGGAGAGCGGATGCCTCGGCACGAGGCATCCGCTCTTCAATCGCGTGCCGGTGGTGGGAGTCGAACCCACACGCCCTTGCGGGCAACCGAGTTTGAGTCGGTCGCGTCTGCCATTCCGCCACACCGGCCCGGCACGTTCCGCGAACGACCATACCGTAGGATTCAAATGTGACTGAGCAAGAGCAGGCCTCCTCGGCCACCGCCCCGCGTCGCGTTGTCGTGGCGGAGGACGAATCCCTTATCCGACTCGACATCGTCGAGATCCTTCGAGACAACGGCTTCGACGTCGTCGGCGAAGCCGGCGACGGTGAGACCGCCGTAGCGCTCGCTACGGAGCTGCGCCCCGACCTTGTCATCATGGATGTCAAGATGCCGCTTCTCGACGGCATCAGCGCCGCCGAGAAGCTGAGCAAGAACCACATCGCACCGGTGGTGCTCCTCACGGCCTTCAGCCAGAAGGAGCTCGTCGAGCGGGCGAGTGAGGCGGGAGCGCTGGCGTACGTCGTCAAGCCGTTCACGCCGAACGACCTCCTGCCGGCGATCGAGATCGCCCTGGCCCGCTACGAGCAGATCATCACGCTCGAGGCAGAGGTCGCCGACATGGTCGAGCGGTTCGAGACGCGCAAGCTCGTCGACCGCGCCAAGGGCCTGCTGAACGAGAAGATGGGCCTCACCGAKCCCGAGGCGTTCCGCTGGATCCAGAAGGCATCGATGGACCGCCGGCTCACGATGCAGGACGTCGCGAAGGCCATCATCGAGCAGCTCGCGCCCAAGAAATAGCACCCCGAATACTTCGAACGGATGCCGTGGCCCTGGGCCGCGGCATCCGTTCCTCATTGTGCGGGCTGAGCCTTTATCAGGTTGGTGATCCGGATCGTGGAGAGGCGGCGGCCCTGATCGTCGCTGACCGCGATCTCGTGCACCGTCATGCTGCGCCCGAGGTGGATCGGCGTGCAGACGCCGGTCACGACGCCGGAGGTCGCGGCCCGCGTGTGGGTGGCATTGATGTCGACACCGACTGCGAGGCGTCCAGGGCCGGCGTGCAGATTCGCCGCCATCGACCCGAGCGATTCGCCGAGCACGACGTACGCGCCGCCGTGCATGAGCCCTACGGGCTGGGTGTTCCCCTCGACCGGAAGGGTCGCGACGCAGCGCTCGACGGAGAACTCGAGGAACTCCATGCCCATCTTCTCGGCGAGGGCGCCCATGCCGCGGCGGGCCGCCCATTCCATGCCGTTGACGTGTGCGGGGGGCTGGTCTGTCATCGCAAGCTTCCGGGAGGTGTTGGGGTCTGAACCCCCGTCTAGGCTGACAGGGTGACGGACTCCGCAAAGCCTACCCTTCTCGTCGTCGACGGCCATTCGCTCGCATATCGGGCGTTCTTCGCCCTTCCGGTCGACAATTTCACGACGAAGGACGGGCAGCACACGAACGGGATCTACGGGTTCCTCGCGATGCTGATCAACCTGCTCAAGGCCGAGAAGCCCACCCACCTCGCGGTGGCGTTCGACACCTCTCGGCAGTCGTTCCGCACGCGCGCCTACGACCAGTACAAGGCCAATCGCTCCGAGAGCCCGTCCGAGTTCAAGGGGCAGATTCCGCTGCTGCAGGAGTGCCTCGCGGCGATGAGCATCACGGTCCTGCAGAAGGAGGACTTCGAGGCGGACGACATCCTCGCGACACTCGCGACGCAGGGCGCCGAGCAGGGCTTCGATGTGCTGGTGTGCTCCGGCGACCGCGACACGATCCAGCTCGTCACCGACGATGTCACGCTGCTCTACCCGAACGTCCAGGGCGTGTCGCAGCTGAAGCGGTACGACCGTGCGGCCGTCATCGAGCGCTACGKGGTGCCACCCGAGCAGTATCCCGACATCGCCGCGCTGGTCGGCGAGACGAGCGACAACCTCCCCGGCGTGCCGAAGGTGGGGGAGAAGACCGCCGTCAAGTGGCTCGGTCAGTTCGGCACCCTCGACGCGCTGCTCGAGAACGCCGACAAGATCGGCGGCGTGGTGGGCGGGAACCTCCGCGAGCACCTGGACGACGTCCGCCGCAACCGCACGCTCAACCGGCTCCTCCGCGACGTCGAGCTGCCGGTGACGATCACCGACCTCGAAGTGAAGCCGATGGACGCCCAGGGCGTGCGCGACATCTTCGCGCGCCTCGAGTTCAAGACCCTGATCCCGCGGGTCGCCGAGCTGGCCGGCATCGAGCAGCAGATGGCCGCTGTGACCTCGGCCGCCGCGCAGCTGGCGCCGGTGGCGAGCGAACTCACGCCGGAGCAGCTCGCGGCCTGGCTCGCGAAGGCCGACGGCGAGGTGGCCGTCACCATCGCCATCGACGGCGGCACGCCGCGACGCATCGGATTCGCGACGAGGGATGCCGCCGCCGAGGCGACGTGGACCCCCGAGGTCGAGGCATCCGTCGGTGGATGGCTCGCCTCCGACGCACCGAAGGTGCTGAGCGATGCGAAATCGCAGGTCAAGGCGCTGCGCCGGGCGGGCGTCACGCTCGGCGGCCTGACCTTCGACACGATCGTCGCGGGCTGGTTGCTGCGTCCGAGCTTTCCCGACAAGACCCTCGCGCACCTCGTGGATCGGTACCTCGATGAGAAGCTCCCCGAGGCCGATCCCACCCAGCTCATCCCCGAGACCGAGGGTGCGACTCCCGGTCAGCTGTCCTGGTACACGCTCCGGGTGGCGACGGCGCTGCGCGCGGAGCTGCCGCCCAGCGTGGCGTCCGTCCTCACCGACATCGAGCTGCCGACGCTCCTCGGCCTCGCCGACATGGAGCTCGCCGGAGTCGCCGTCTCGCACGAGAAGCTCTCCGGGTTCTCCGGCGAGCTCGCCCAGCGCGCGGATGTCATCGCCCAGGAGGCCTATGCGGCCATCGGGCGCGAGGTCAACCTCGGATCGCCCAAGCAGCTGCAGGAGGTGCTCTTCGAAGAGCTCCAGCTGCCCAAGACCCGCAAGACCAAGACCGGCTATTCGACCGATGCCGCGGTGCTGGTCGACCTGCAGGAGACCAGCCCGCATCCGTTCCTGGATCTGCTCCTGCAGCACCGCGAGGCGACCAAGCTGCGTCAGATCATCGAATCGCTCGACGTCGCCATCGCCACGGATGGCCGAATCCGCACGACCTACGTGCAGACCGGCAGCCAGACCGGCCGCCTGTCCAGCACCGACCCCAACCTGCAGAACATCCCGGTCCGCACCGAAGAGAGCCGTCGCATCCGCGAGGCCTTCGAGGTCGGGGCAGGCTACGAGACGCTGCTGACCGCCGACTACTCGCAGATCGAGATGCGCATCATGGCGCACCTCTCCGAGGACCCAGGGCTCATCGAAGCGTTCAACTCCGGGGAAGATCTGCACCGCTTCGTCGGCGCCCGCGTCTTCGGGGTCGACCCGCACGAGGTGACCTCTGCGATGCGCACCAAAGTCAAGGCGATGTCCTACGGCCTCGTGTACGGCCTGTCGGCGTTCGGCCTCTCCAAGCAGCTGCGGATCGAGCAGTCGGAGGCGAAGCAGCTCATGATGGAGTACTTCGCGCGGTTCGGCGCCGTGCGTGACTACCTGCGGTCGTCCGTCGAGCAGGCGAAGATCGACGGCTACACCGAGACCATCTTCGGCCGGCGCCGGCCGTTCCCGGATCTCGCCAGTCCCAACCGTGTGCTGCGTGAGAACGCGGAGCGTGCCGCGTTGAACGCGCCCATCCAGGGGAGCGCGGCCGACATCATGAAGATCGCGCTCTACCGCATCCACGACGACTTCCGCTCGCACGCTCTGCAGTCCCGGGTGCTCATGCAGATCCACGACGAACTGGTCGTCGAGATCGCGCCGGGGGAGTGGGACGAGGCCGAACGGATCGTGCGGGCCCGGATGGGGGATGCCGCCGACCTCACGGTGCCGCTCGACGTGCAGATCGGGCGCGGGCAGGACTGGAACGAGGCCGGACACTGAGATCCGGATTGGCCGACACCGCGTCGCTTGCCTAGGCTCGATGACATGACTGACGCACTGCGCGCCCCCGCCCGCACGGCCACTCCGATCGACACGATCGCCGACGCGTGGGTGGACACCCTCGCCGAACTGGATCCGGCGCTGGCGACGTACATCGGCAGGTTCGAGCACAACGACCGATACGCCGATTTCACCCCGGAGGGGCACGACCGCGTCGCCGAGGAGGCGCGCCGGACGCTCCACGCGCTGGAGGCGACCGCGCCGGCAGACGCGATCGACGAGGTGACGAAGCTCGACCTCACCCGGGAGCTGAAGCTCGCCCTCGACCTGCACGACGCGCGCTGGAACCTGCGCAACCTGAACGTGATCGCCTCGCCCGCGCAGGACGTCCGTGCGGTCTTCGACCTCATGCCGACAGCGACCGCCGATGACTGGTCCGTCATCTCACGGCGACTCAAGGCTCTCCCCGCCGCGCTGGACGGGTACGCCGCCGCGCTGCGCGAGGGCATCGCCTCCGGCATCGTCCCTGCACGTCGGCAGGTCGAGGAGGTCGCGACCCAGATCGCCCGCTACTCCGCCGACACCGGCTTCTTCGCCACGTTCACCGGCGAGGCCGCGCCCGCGGAAGGTCAGCTCCCGGCATCCCTCGCCCGCGAACTGGCAGACAACTCCAATGCCGCGCGGGTTGCCTACGACGAATTGGCCGCGTTCCTCACTGGTGAGCTGGCGCCGGCGGCGACGGAGACGGATGCCGTGGGTCGTGAACTGTACGCTCTGCACTCGCGGCGCTTCCTGGGGGCGACCATCGACCTCGACGAGACCTACGAGTGGGGCATCGAGGAGCTCGCCCGGATGGTCGCCGAGCAGGAGTCGATCGCGCACGAGATCAAGCCCGGCGCCTCGGTCGAGGAAGCCGTCGCCTTCCTGGAGCAGGACCCCGCGCGCAAGCTGCACGGCACGGCCGAGCTGCAGCGCTGGATGCAGGAGACGAGCGACCGGGCCGTCGCGGAACTCGGGCGCACTCACTTCGACATCCCGGAGCCGATCCGCCGCCTGGAGTGCATGATCGCCCCGACGAAGGAGGGTGGGATCTACTACACGGGGCCGACCGACGACTTCTCGCGGCCCGGCCGGATGTGGTGGTCGGTGCCCGAGGGCGTCACCGAGTTCGACACCTGGCGGGAGCTCACCACCGTTTACCACGAGGGCGTGCCGGGTCATCACCTCCAGATCGCCCAGGCGGTATACAACCGCGCGGAGCTGAACTCATGGCGCCGGCTGCTGGCCGGCACGTCGGGGCACGCCGAAGGCTGGGCCCTGTACGCCGAGCGACTCATGCAGCAGCTCGGCTACCTCGACGACCCGGCAGACCGGCTCGGCATGCTCGATGGTCAGCGGATGCGCGCCGCGCGCGTCGTGCTCGACCTCGGCGTGCATCTGGGCAAGCCGCGCCTGGACGGCAAGGGCGTGTGGGACGCCGAGTACGCACTCGACTTCATGCGCCACAACGTCAACATGCCCGACGAGTTCATCAAGTTCGAGGTGAACCGCTACCTCGGGTGGCCAGGGCAAGCGCCGGCGTACAAGGTCGGCCAGCGCATCTGGGGGCAGGTCCGCGACGACGTCAAGGCCKCGCAGGGTGACGCCTTCTCGATCAAGGACTTCCACAAGCGCGCGCTCGAGATCGGCGGTGTCGGACTCGACACGCTGCGCGCCGCGCTGATCGGCTGAGTCGCAGCGCGTGATGAGCGATCCTCTCGGTGGTCGGGGAGATGACGCCGGTCGTCGTCCCGTCATCCGGCGTCCACTGACCCCGGCCATCCTGGCCGCACAGCAGACGGCCGACGAAGTGCGCTTCTGCACCGACGCCGTGGACCTGGTCCAGGCGAACAGGAGAGCGCTCGTGTCGCGCCTGGTCTCCGACGACATCGGTCGAGTACAGCAGCACGACGTGCTCACCCAATGGACGCCGGGCGCCGCCCCCAATCGGGGCACCCTCGACTTCGAGGGGAACGCGGCGCAGTTCGATCAGCGGATCGTTGACCTCGACCGCGTGATCGACGACGTCCGGGGCTCGCTCGCGCTCACGGCGACCTTGCTGCTGGGCGATTTCACGGCGATCGATCGCGGGCGCTTCTTCCGGGCCGCGCTCGTGCTGCTGACGTCCGATGTCGCAGCGCTGCGGGCGATGCGGCCTTTCATTCCGGCCCTCGCGCCGGTGCAGCTGCATCGCGTCGAGACCACCTGGTCGTTCGGCAGCTCACCGGATGCCGGTGCGGAGACGCTCACGGGCGACCATGCGGCGGTCATCGCAAGGCTGACGGCCTGTAACGATCTCCTGCGCGACCTGCTGATCCGCATCGAGAGATTGGCGCCGAACGAAGAGCGGCCCACCAGCGATGTGCAGTTCCCCGAGAATCCGATCTCAGGGACCGTCGGTCGCTGAGCCGGGCTCAGGGATCCGCGGTCGCTGAGCCGGGCTCAGGGATCCTCGGTCGCTGAGCCTGTCGAAGCGTGCCGGAGGAGCCGCGCAACCTCTTCGTCGGTCGTCTGGGTGAAGTCCTCGTAGAACTGGCCGACCGCCCAGAAGTCGCGCATCGGATGCGGGCAGACGAAGGCATCCGCCGCCGCCGCTTCCGGCCGCCAGTGCGCGGGCGCGACCGGAACAGCGAGCACGATCTGTGCCGGTGCCGCCGCGCGGATCGCGCGGCAGGCGGCGGTGGCCGTCGCTCCGGTCGCGACGCCGTCGTCGACGATCACGGCGACACGTGCGGTGAGTTCGATCGGCACCGGGGCGAAGAGGCGGGTGCGCCGGCGCAGCTCGATCCGCTCGAGGTCCTCGACGACCGCAAGCTCCTGGGGCGTCACGCCCCGGAGCGCGTCGGGATTGACGACCCGCACGCCCTCCGCTATCGCGCCGATGGCGTACTCCTCCTGTGTGGGCGCGCCGAGTTTGCGCACCACCGCGACGCCGAGGGGAAGGCCCAGCGCGCGGGCGACCTCAGCCGCCACCACCACACCGCCGCGCGGGATGCCGAGGACGACCGCGTCCTGACCGCGCCAGGCCTCGAGCGCGGCGGCGAGCTGTCGCCCGGCATCCGCTCGATCGACGAAGATGGCCACGGGCACACGCTACGCCGCGGGACTCCCGCCGGGAATGGACCACTGGGCCCCGCGGTTTCATGCAGGTGAATAGGAAGGGATCCCATGCCTCACGACGCGCTATCCGCCATCGAGCTCGGACTCGACACCTTCGGCGATGTCACCCGCGACGAGTCGGGCGCCCTGCTCAGCGACGCGCAGACGATCCGCAATGTGGTCGACCAGGCGCTCCTCGCCGACGAGGTGGGTCTGAAGTTCTTCGGGGTGGGGGAGCACCACCGTCCCGAGTTCGCGGTGTCGAGCCCGGAGATCGTGCTCGCGGCGATCGCCGGCCGGACGAAGCACATGCACCTCGGCACCGCGGTCACGGTCCTCTCCAGCGACGACCCGGTGCGCGTGTACGAGCGTTTCGCGACGCTCGACGCGGTCTCCCACGGACGCGCCGAGGTCATCCTCGGGCGAGGCTCGTTCGTCGAGTCGTTTCCGCTGTTCGGCTATGACCTGCGCGACTACGAAGTGCTCTTCGAGGAGAAGCTCGACCTGTTCTCGCAGCTGCTGACCGAGAAGCCGGTCACCTGGCAGGGAACGACGCGGGCCGCCCTCGACGGCGCCGACGTCTTCCCGAAGACCGAGTCCGGTCTGAAGGCGTGGGTCGGTGTCGGCGGCACGCCCGAGTCGGTCGTGCGGGCAGCCCGCTACGGGTACGGGCTCATGCTCGCGATCATCGGCGGACCTGCCCACCGGTTCCGCCCGTTCGTCGACCTGTACCACCGCTCGCTCGCATCGTTCGACCGAGACGTGCTCCCGGTGGGCGTGCACTCGCCCGGGCATATCGCCGCGACCGATCAACAGGCATGGGACGAGGCGTACCCGGGCTTCGAGGCGATGAACAACACCATCGGTCGCGAGCGCGGCTGGCCGGCGTACAGCCGGATGCGCTTCCAGCACGACGTCGGACCCGAGGGCGCGCTGTATGTCGGGTCGCCCGAGACCGTCGCGCGGAAGATCGCCGAGACGGTGCGGTCGCTTCAGGTCCAGCGGTTCGACCTCAAGTTCTCGACGGGCACCCTCTCGCACGCACACATGATGCGCTCGATCGAGCTCTACGGCACCCAGGTCGCGCCGCTCGTGCGGGACATGCTCGGCTGAACCCGGTCGCGCGAGATCGTAGGCTTGCCGGATGGGTACAGTCCGCTACGTCGCGATCGGCGACTCCTTCACCGAGGGCGTGGGCGACGACCTTCCCGACGGCCGTGTTCGAGGCTGGGCGGATCTCGTCGCGCAGGGATGGGCGGATGCCTCGGGGGAGGCGATCGAGTACGCCAACCTCGCGATCCGGGGAAAGCTCATCTGGCCCATCGTCGAGCAGCAGCTCGAGCCTGCGCTCGCACTGAAGCCCACCCATCTGTCGTTCAACGGCGGCGGCAACGACATGCTCCGACCCAAGGCCTCGACCGCGCATATCGTCGCGGCCTGGGAACGGGTGCTGGAGCGGTGCGCCGAAGAAGGCGTGACCCTCATCGCGCTGTCCGGTGCGAACCCGTCCGACCATCTGCCGCTGAGCCGAGTCTTCCAGCGTCGCGGAGATGTCTTGAGCGCCGAGGTGACCGCGCGGCTGGATTCGCGCCCCGAGGTGCTGCGCGCCTTCAACTGGCCGGACAAGGAGCTCTCCACGATCGGCTACTGGTCCGAAGATCGTCTCCACATGAACGTGCGAGGACACCACCGCGTCGCGGCGCGCGTGCTCAACACGCTGGGGATCGAGCCGCCCTCGTCGTGGTGGTCGCTGCCGGCGCTCGCAGAGCGGGAGCGCACCTCCACGCGTGCCTACTACCGCGAGCATGTCGGCCCCTGGGTGCAGCGCAGGCTGAAGGGCACTTCGTCCGGCGACGGCCGCGAGCCCAAGTTCGCCGAGTGGACCCGATTCGAGCCGCAAGCGCACTGACGCGCACCGGACGCCGTGCCTGAGGCGGCTCAGCCGTCCCGGCGCACTGAATAGACGAGTTCGGCGAACTGCCCGGCCTGCCGCACCGACTCCAGCCGGAGCCGGTCCGACGCGAGGCGGCGGGGGAGGAGCGGCCGACCGGATGTGAGAGTTACAGGAGCCACCGAGACCCGCACCTCGTCGAGCAGCCCGGCATCCGCGAACTGCCCCACGAGGTCTCCGCCGCCGACGAGCCACACATCGCGATCTCCGGCCGCACCGAGGATCTCGAGCCAGAGTTCGGCCACGTCGCCGCCGCGGAGCAGGACGTCGGCACCGGGAACGACCGGCAGCGGACGCGAGCTCAGCACGAAGGCCGCCTTGCCGGGATAGAACCACTTCTCCGGGTGCTCCAGGAGGTTCTCGTGGTCTAGCAGCCACTGGTAGGTGGTGGAGCCCATCACGATCGAACCGATGCCCTCGAGAAACCGGCCGAACTCGCTCTCGGCGGTGTCGGCCCCCGGCACGGCGAACAGCCAGGAGAGCGAGTCCTCGTCGTCGGCCAGGAAGCCGTTGAGGGTCGTCGCGGTGTTGTAGATGACCTTGGTCATGGAGATACCGTAACGCAGCCGACAGACACCGTCGGCGGAGACTGTTGACGTTTATTCAACCGACTGGTATTGTACTGATAGGTTGAATACAAAGGAGCGCCGCAATGACCACCGACCTGCTCAGTGCGACGTTCTCCGCCCTGGCCGATCCGACCCGTCGGGCGATCCTGGCGCGGCTCAGTCAGGGCGAGGCGACGGTGGGGGAGTTGGCCGCACCGTTCGACATGACATTCGCCGCCGTCTCGAAGCATCTTCGCGTGCTCGAGGGGGCCGGGCTGGTCACGCGCGGACGCGATGCGCAGTTCCGTCCCGCGCGGATCGCCGGGAGACCCCTGGCCGAGGCATCCCGCTGGATCAAGGGCTACGAGCGCTTCTGGAACGACAGCGCCGACGCCCTCGACGCCTACTTGAATACGTTGCAGCAGCTCGACCCATCCACCGAAATACATCCACACGACAAGGAGAATCCCCATGGCTGACTACTTCACGATCACGCGCGAGCTGACCGCTCCGCGCGAACTCGTCTTCGAGGCGCTGACCGCGCCCGAGCACTTCGCCGTCTGGTTCGGCACCGCCGCGGTCGAGGTGCCGCAGGACACGCTCTCGATGGACGTGCGACCGGGCGGCGGGTTCCGCGCGGTGATGCACCTGCCGGACGGCAATCGCATCAACTGGGCGGGGGAGTACATCGAGGTCGACCCGCCGGCGCACCTCGCGATGACCCTCACCGACAATCCGGACGCCTACGCGGGGCTGCCCGTCCTCTTCGACCTCGAGGAGATCCCCGGGGGCACACGCCTCACCATCCGGCAGGACCGCGCGGACTTCAGCGACGAGCAGGTCGCCGCCACGATCGGCGGCTACAACGCCTTCATCGACGAGATCCAGAACATCCTGACGCGCATCCAGGCATCCTGACCTCGCTGGTCGTTGTCAACCCCCTGCCTCGCAGGGGGACCCGCTGGCACGATTCCTGGAGTGGGGATGCCCGTTCCCCGCACCCGCTGAAAGGAATCATCCATGAGCATCGGCGCAGGAATCGTCCTCTTCGTGATCGGAGCAATCCTCGCGTTCGCCCTGAATGTCCAAGTTGACTGGGTGAACATCCAGCTCGTCGGCTACATCCTGATGGGCGCGGGCGTCGTGGTCGCTCTGATCGGCATCGTGCTACTTGCGCGGCGTCGCAGGACTGAGGTCGTTACGCGGAGCGCGGTCGACCCGGTCGCGAACGAGCGTGTGACGCGCTCGGCATCCAGCACGACGGATGACACCGCAGGACTCTGACCGTCAGTTCACCGAAGGCCGGTACGGCGCTCCTCGAGGGAGTTGCTGTGCCGGCCTTCGTCCGTGACGCGGACGATTACTCGGAAATGCCGCCCCGCTCGCCTCCTCAGGCGGCACACCTACGGAGCTCTCAACAGATCAGCACCCATCGCCTCGCGTTCAAGTGCCGCCCGTTCACAGTGGCCGCATGCTCCCACCTTCTGGCGCCACTTCGGATGGCATCTTCCATCTCCCCGCTGTAGACGACACGGTCAGCGCGGAGGTGGTGAATCAGTTTCTCCGAATCGTGGACGCATTGCCCATGCGCAGCGTCCCCGTGTCGATGCGTCAGGTAACGGCGTTCGATTTGGACGAGGTTCCTCCCCATGTCGAGGCTTTTGCGCTGATCGTCCCCCTGCTTGAGACGTGCCTGGAAGACGAACCGGAAGCACTCTCGCCGGCATTGGTCGCGCAGGTCGCCTTCATGGGCACTTTCCCGGCGATACCCGAGACGATCGCTCTGCAGATCGCGTTCGGACGGGGGKCCGGCGAGGAGCAGATGCTGGAGATCGCACGCCTGATCGCACGCGCGACTCGGCGCGGGCTCAGCGCCGACGAATACATCGCCGAACTCGCTGCGGCCGACGCAATACCGCGCGGGAAGATCATCCGACTGTTCCATGGCGAGACGCGACGGACACCGGACGTCCAGCGGATGGCGCAGGGGATCGCTCTGCTGCGCAGGATCGCATCGCTCGTGCCGCCGCCGTTGCGACCTCCGTTGCTCTGCGCGATCGCGTGGCTGCAGTGGGCCCGCGGAAAGCGGGCGATCGCGATGGGCTATCTCGGGGAGGCCGCACGCATCGAGCCCGAGCACATCCTCGCCTTCGGATTGAGCTGGCTCGTCGCCACCAAGACCCCAACGTGGATTGCAGGGAGTTAGTACAATTATGTACAGAAGAGTGTAAGTTGTGTACAGTTTGAGCATGACTTCGATGAACATCACCGATGCGCGAGCTCGCTTGCGCGAGGTCATCGATGCGGCGCGGCAGCAGCCGGTGTTCCTGGAGCGTCACGGTGAAGTCCAGGCTGTGGTCGTGGCGCCTGCCCAGTATGCGCGGATGGTCGAGGCTCTTGAGGATGCCGAAGATGTCCGCGAGTTCGACGCAGCGATGGCGGAGGAGGGGGACAACATCCCCTGGGAGCAGGCCAAGGCGGACCTCGGCTGGTGAGCCAATACCGGATCGAGTTGCGCCCAGCGGCGCTCAAGGCGTTGCGCGGAATCCACCCACAGGACCAGAAGCGCATCCATGGTGCGATTGCGTTGCTTGGAGTTGATCCGCGACCGCCGAGCGCCAAGGCACTGCTGGGGCGGCCCGGCTACCGGGTGCGAGTCGGTGACTACCGGATCATCTACACGATCGAGGATGATCTGCTCCTGATCGTCGTCGTCACGCTAGGGCATCGGAAAGACATCTACTCGTAGCGGTCGGAAGCGCGGCAGCCGACCGAGTTGACATAATGTGCATTATCGGCGATTCCGAGTGGGGTGATCGGGGCGGTCTCTCACGACTCCAGTTCCCACAGCGCGCGGTAATACCGGATGCGCGCCACGTCGGGAGTGATGCCGTAGGCGGCGAAGAACTCGTCCTGGTGACCTTCGCCGAAATTCCAGTCCAGACTCAGCGACGCGATCGCAAGGTCGGCCCAGCGATCTCCGACGGTGAGGTCGCCGAAGTCGACGTTTCCCGTCCAGTGACCGGATGCCGAGATGAGCGTGTTCGGCGCGCACGCGTCGCCGTGCACGAGCACCGGGTCGACCACCGATGGCCGCGCGCCGAGCGCCTGCGGACTCCGCCCGACCCAGGACTGCGCGGTGAAGGCCGCCGGAAAGTCGTCGATGGGAATCGCGTGGATCGCCCGCAGCCCCTGCGCGATCGCCCGGATCGCCTCGGGCCGTCGCGCCCGCCACTCGTCGCCCACAGCACAGACGCCAGGCAGTGCCGCCGTCACCAGCCACTGCGCATCCTCGGACGCGCCGTACGAGAGCACCCGAGGGGCCGGATGCCGTGTCTCGATCCACTCGAGCCGCTCYCGCTCCCGCTCCAGGTC
The DNA here is from genome assembly GCF_056403635.1 of Microbacterium sp. P2_F9. Lineage (NCBI taxonomy): Bacteria > Bacillati > Actinomycetota > Actinomycetes > Micrococcales > Microbacteriaceae > Microbacterium > Microbacterium sp. P2_F9. Next base: position 29,595 of record NZ_JBFUFC010000017.1, read on the forward strand.
GATGCCGGTGCGACGCGGATTCCACTTCACGAAGCGGGATCCGATCTGGAAGGTCAGCCCGCCGAGTTCGTTGCGCCAGACCAGGTCGGGCTCGTCTTCGCCGGCGATCTCGGATACGACCGGTGGGATCGGGTCTTCGCCGAGCGCATGAAGCTGCGCGAGATGGGCGAACTCGGTCTCGTCGGTCACTCCGCCTCCGGCACGTCCAGGCGCCCCAGTGCCCCGAAGGTCAGCTGAACGCCGTCCCGGTCGCGCATGACGGTCAGGAGCGTATGAGTGCAGCCTCGGCAGAGGACGATCGCGCACAGGTCATCGAGCTCGACGACAGCCTCGGCGAGCGGGGCCGTCGAGCCGCACTCCCGGCACCTGCCGACGATCGACGTGACTTCACCCGCGAACACCGGCGCGAGGATCCCGGCCAGTGCATTCCCGTCCACGCGCACCACCTCATGTAACGCCATCACGCACCCCCGAATCGTTCCGTCTTGATGCGCAGCGGCGGATGCCCGCGCGCGACGAGTGCTTTCGCGACAGTCTCGACGAATCCGGTCGGGCCGCACACGAAGACCAGTGGATCGTCGGCGACCGGCCAGACCGCGGCATCCAGCGCCTGCGCATCCAGCCGCCCGACGCGACCGGGCCAGCCGGATGGAGCCGACCGGGTGTAGGCCCACGCCACCTCGACTCCCCCGTCGTCCACGGCCTCTAGCTCATCGCGATATATCGCGTTCTCCCGGGATCGGGTCGAGTACAGGAGCCGGAAAGGCGCCGCATTCGGCGTAGACAGCCGCGCGCGCACCATGGCGCGGAGTGGGACGATGCCGGAGCCGCCTGCGATGAGCTGCACCGGCGAGGGATCGTCCGCGTGCCAGACGAAGTAGCCGCCGAGCGGGCCCAGCACCTCGAGGGCGTCGTCGGCGCGCACATCATGGACGAGGTACGGCGACACCTCGCCGTCGGGCACCTCGTCGATGCCCAGCTCGATCACGTCGCCTGTTCCGGCCAGCCCGAGCGAGTAGGAGCGAACGGCCTGGTAGCCGTCCTCCGCGGTGAGGCGCACGTCGACGTGCTGGCCGGGCAGGCTCCCAGGCCAGCCGGGTGCCGCGATGCGCAGGATGCGGGCGTGCGCGGTGACGGGGATCGACTCGAGGACACGCGCGTCTCGCCACGTCACAGCGCTTGCGGCCACGGTGCTCACCAATACCGCTCCTCGGTCCACGGGTCGCCGTGCAGGTGGTAGCCGTTCTGCTCCCAGAACCCTGGGTCGTCGCGCTTCTGCAGGACGAGCGCCCGGATCCACTTCGCGCTCTTCCAGAAGTACAGATGCGGAACGAGCAGCCGCGCGGGGCCGCCGTGCTCCGGATCGAGGGGCTTGCCGTCGAATTCGAACGCGATCCAGGCCTTCCCGCCCAGCAGATCGGTGAGCGGCACGTTCGTCGTGTAGCCGCCGTAGCACTGGGCCATGGCATAGGCGACGTCGCTGTCGACGGCTTCGAGCAGCGTGTCGAGCGACACCCCTCGCCAGGACGTGCCGAGCTTCGACCAGCGCGTGACGCAGTGGATGTCGGTGTGCACGTCCTSGATCGGCAGCGCCTGGAACTCATCCCACGTCCAGGTCGTGTCGAGCCCCTTCTCGGTGCGGATCGTGAACCGCCACTCCCCCAGGTCGATCCGGGGCGTCGGGCCCGCCGACAGTACAGGGAAGTCCTCGGTGAGGTACTGGCCGGGCGGGATGCGCGGGTCGGACTCGCGGCGTCTGGCGCCGAATCCGCGGGTGAATATCGCCATGGCAGCTCCTCGGTCGTGGGGCACTCGCGTTCAGGCTAGCGAAGCGTGGTGCGGCTGCGACAGATCGCGGCTGATGGCGAGTGGATGCCTCGCTACCCTGGGACCGTGGCATCCGTCCTGGTGAAAGCGCGCTCGGCATGATCGAATCGCTCACCGGGTTCGCAGTCGTCGGCTTCGCGATCCTGGTCGGCTGGATCATCGGCCGGATCGATCTGCTGGGCGAGCATGCCCGGCCGGTGCTCAGCCGCTTGACCTTCTTCGTGCTCTCTCCCTTCCTCCTGTTCGTGGTCCTCTCGCAGGCTGACGTGCGGACGCTCTTCTCGGCGCTGCTGCCGGTGTCGGCGATCGCGGCGGCAATTGTCATCGCCGTGTTCGCGGTGTTCGCCCGGCTGCTCTGGAGGCGCCCCCGCGGCGAGACGGTCATCGGGGCGGCGTCGGCGGGCCTCGTGAACGCCAACAACATCGGCATTCCGCTGTCGCTCTACCTGCTCGGCTCGGCCGCCTTCCCGGCGCCCGTGATCCTCATGCAGATACTGGTGTTCACCCCGATCCTGATGACCCTGCTCGAGGCGGCGACGTCCGGGCAGGGGTCGCTGGGCCGCTCCGTCCTGCGGACACTGCGCAATCCGATCGTGATCGGTGCGGCGCTCGGAACGCTCGTGTCGGTGTCCGGTATCGACCTGCCCCCGATCGTCCTGCAGCCGGCGATCCTCATCGCGAACGCGTGCGTGCCGGTGCTGCTGATCTCCTACGGCATCTCGCTCCATGGGCAGCGCGTGCTCGCCGCGTCGGGCCGTCGTCGTGATGTCGTACTGGCGACGGTCCTCAAGCTCGTGGTGATGCCCGTCATCGCGTGGGCATTCGGCACGTTCGTGTTCGGTATGCCTCGGGATCAGGTGCTCATCGTCGTCGTGCTCGCAGCCCTTCCGACGGCCCAGAACGTCTTCAACTACTCCCAGCGCTACGGCGTCGGCGAGACGATCGCCCGCGACACAGTGTTCCTCACCACCCTCGGCTGCGTGCCCGTTCTGCTGCTCGCGACGCTCCTGCTGGGGTGATGACGGAGGGTGACACCTCGCGCAACACTCCCCCGATCGTTCGAGGGGTATCGCGCGGGAGGTCTAGGCTGGTTCCAACCTCCCAGGGAACTTTCAGAAAGGGACTCCATGTCCACCTCATCATCTGCCGAGAAGTCGGCGATCAACGGCATCCGCACCGCTTTCGGTGTGGGTGGCGTCCTCTCCATCATCTTCGGAATCCTCATCCTGGCCTGGCCGGGCAAGACCGCAATCGTCGTCACGGCGATCGTGGCGATCTACGCGATCGCCGCGGGACTCGTCTACGGCGGGCTCGGCATCTTCTCGAAGTCCAAGGGCGGGTGGGCCCGCATCGGCCACATCGTCCTCGGCCTGCTCTTCATCGTGGCCGGCATCTACGCCTTCCTCAACCTGCAGGCCGCCACGGCCTGGTTCGGCGTGTTCCTCGGCATCCTGATCGGCATCCTGTGGATCGTCGAAGGAGTCGTGTCGCTGTCGACGCTCGGCGACGCCGCGTCGAAGGGCTGGACGATCACCTTCGCGATCATCAGCATCATCGCCGGTATCGTCCTGCTGTTCACGCCGCTCTACGGTGTCGCCGTCCTCTGGTGGCTCCTGGGCATCGCGCTCATCGTGCTCGGCATCATCCAGGTCGTCCGCGCCTTCAAGTTCTCGGGCCGCGACCTCTAGATCGACGCATACGAAAGGGGCTCCGGATTCGTCCGGAGCCCCTTTCGCATGTCTGCCGTCAATTCACCGGAAGGTGCCGCTGCCACCAGTCCAGCACGGCGTCGAACCGCTCGATGCGGTGCCGCGGCTGTCCCGACCGGGTCAACTCGTGGTTCTCACCGGGGAAGACGAGCAGTTCGGCAGGGGTTCCCTGGCGCTTCAGGGCCGCGTAATAGCGTGTCGCCTGCTCGAGCGGGCAGCGGTAGTCGAGCTCGGAGTGGATGACGAGGGTCGGGGTGGTGACCTGCTCCACGACGGCCATCGGACTCTGCCGCATGATGTCGTCCGCCGCGGTTCCGACGTACTCATCGCCGAAGAACGAGCCGATGTCGCTGGTGCCCTGGAATGAGATCGGATCCAGGAAGCCGCGCTCCACGATGGCGCCGGCGAACCGGTGATCGTGGGCGATGATCCACGCGGTGAGATAGCCCCCGTACGACCCACCCATGATCCCGACCCGGCCGCCGTCCAGCGACGGGTCGTCGCCGATCGCGCCCTCGAGGAAGTCGATCACGTCGGTGAAGTCGACAGTCCCCATGGCCTGGCGAATGGCGCGTCCGTGTGCCGGACCGTAGCCCGCCGAGCCGCGCGGGTTGCTGTAGACCACGGCATAGCCGGCGTCCACCAGCACCTGCGTCTCGTCGAAGAGATGAATGCCGTAGGAGGCGAAGGGCCCACCGTGGATCTGCAGGATGACGGGGAACGGCCCCTCGCCCTCCGGGCGGGCGACCCAGCCGTGCACCGGATAGCCGTCCCGGCCGGTGACGCTGAGCTCGCGAGGGATGAYGATCCCGGATGCCGCGGCCCCGGCGCCGAAAGCCGTCAGCGTGCGGCTGCCATCGCCCTCGACCAGCACGAGCTCGCCGAACGAGTCAGGTCGTGCCAGCGCCGCGACGATCCGGCCCGCGGCGGCGGCATGGCCGTTCACCTCGACATCGCCGCCGAGCACCTCGTTCACCTCGCCAGTGCGGGAGACCCTGATGAGCGGCACGCGGCCTCGGCTGCTGTGCTGGACGAGGAAGTCATCGCCGACCGGGGTGATGTGGCTATCACCGAGATCGAGCGCTTCGGGATCGGTGATCAGGCGGACGCCCTCGCCGTCGATCAGCCAGAGCGCGGTGCTCGACGCAACGAAGTCGGTGCCCTCCGGTCCGGCGTCATGGGCGAGCAGGGCGATTGTGCCGTCTGCGGCGACCGCGAGATCCTCGACCGAGAGATCGGCGTTCAGCGGCACGAGCTCACGCTCGCCGCTGCCGTCGACCGCGATCGCGATCACCGGGGTGCGCAGGTCGCGGCGCCCGATCTCGAGCTCTTCGCGGATCGTCACGATCTCGGCGCCGGCGAAGGCGATACCGGAGTGCGAGGCGTTCCCCGTGGTCAGCTGGCGGGGCTCATCGGCGATCACCGGCTTCTTCGGGGCGGTGTCGCCTTCTGGCTGCACCCACGCTGCGGGCTCGTAGAACGGCTCGGCGTCCGTCGCGGGAGCGGCAACGATGAACAGCTGCGCGGGCCGGTCCGCGAGGTAGCCGAGTCCGTTGGCA